>NZ_JASCPP010000100.1:0-24804 GCF_029959745.1 Pseudomonas sp. PS01298
GCGTTGGGCTGCGAAGCAGCCCTAAAACCAGCTCACCGGATCTATCTGGCAGACCGAGGAGGTTGGACTGGGGCTGCTGCGCAGCCCAACGCAGGGCAAGCCTGCTCACCACAAAAAGTCTGCTTGCCACCACAGGCTCGCCAGCCACAACAAGGCCGCTCATCACGACAAGCCTGCTTGCCACAGGGCCAACACCACTGCACAGCAGGTTTATCGGGCACATGGCGCCAAATCCCGGGGTTTGTGGCAAACTTCGCGGTTATAAATGCCGGGATCGTCGGGATGGGCTGGCGTACAGCCACGGCGCGATGGAATAAAGCGTTGCCAGTTTGATGCCGCTGGACGGAATCGAACGACTTACAGTTTGGTACGACGGTACCAATATCTTCTGCCTGACAGATTTAGAGGAACGACCGTGCATAACGTCGTCATCAGCGGCACTGGCCTGTATACCCCGGCCAACAGCATCTCCAACGAAGAGCTGGTGCAGTCTTTCAATACCTACGTGCAGCAGTTCAACGCCGACAACGCCGCCGCCATCGAGCGTGGTGACGTTCAGCCGCTGACCGAATCCAGCGCCGCCTTTATCGAAAAAGCCTCGGGCATCAAGAGCCGCTTTGTCATGGACAAGGACGGCATTCTCGACCCGCAGCGCATGGCCCCGCGTCTGCCCGAGCGCAGCAATGACGAGTGGTCGGTGCTTTGCCAGATGGCCGTCGGCGCTGCCGAACAGGCCCTGCAGCGCGCCGGCAAGACCGCCGCCGACATCGACGGCGTGATCGTCGCCTGCTCCAACCTGCAGCGCGCCTATCCGGCCATTGCCATCGAAGTCCAGGAAGCCCTGGGCATCGAAGGGTTCGGTTTCGACATGAACGTGGCGTGTTCCTCGGCGACCTTTGGCATCCAGAACGCCGCCAACAGCATTCAGCTGGGCCAGGCGCGGGCGATCCTGATGGTCAACCCGGAGGTCTGCACCGGCCACCTGAACTTCCGTGACCGCGACAGCCACTTCATCTTCGGCGACGCCGCCACCGCGGTGATCCTCGAGCGTGCCGACCTGGCCACCTCCGAGCACCAGTTCGACGTAGTCAGCACCAAGCTGCTGACCAAGTTCTCGAACAACATCCGCAACAACTTCGGCTTCCTCAACCGCGCGGCGGAAGAGGGCATCGGCGCGCCCGACAAGCTGTTCGTGCAGGAAGGCCGCAAAGTGTTCCGCGATGTCTGCCCGATGGTCGCCGAGCTGATCGGTGTGCACCTGGAAGAAAACCAGTTGAACGTGGCAGACGTGAAGCGCTTCTGGCTGCACCAGGCCAACCTGAGCATGAACCACCTGATTGTGAAGAAACTGCTGGGCCGCGAAGCGTCGGTGGAAGAAGCGCCGGTGATCCTCGATACTTACGCCAACACCAGCTCGGCCGGCTCGGTGATTGCGTTCCACACCTACCAGGACGACTTGCCCAAGGGTGCCGTCGCGGTACTCAGTTCGTTTGGCGCAGGCTATTCGATCGGTAGCGTGATCCTGCGCAAGCGCTGATCTACCGGGGTAACGCCGTCCCTGTAGGCGACGGCTTGCCAGCGATCGCATCAGCGCGGTGCGACTGAATCACCCAGGTGCCTGCATCGCTGGCAAGCCAGCTCCTACCAGGGCTGGTTGCTGCATTAGCGGGCTTGCACAGTGGAATCGAGGTAGACATGGCAGCAGCGGACGACGCGCACCTGCTTGAACGTTTGCTCAAGGGTGAGCAGCGGGCCTACAAGGAATTGGTCACCACCTATCAAAGCGCGATGCGCGCGGTGGCCTATGCCATTGTCGGGCAGCGCCATGCCGATGAGGTGGTGCAGGACGCCTGGCTGTCGGTGGTACGCAACCTGGCCCGGTTCGAGGGGCGCTCCAGCCTCAAGACCTGGCTGCTGACCATCACGGCCAACGCCGCCAAGGGTCGCTATAAGCAGAATCGCCGGGAAGTGCTGCTCGACGACCTGCCTTCGCCCCATGGCACCATTGGCGACGACCGTTTCACCCCCGATGATGGCCACTGGGCCGTCGCGCCCTACGCCTGGCACCAGGACACCCCGGAAGCGCTGCTGACCGAGGATGAACTGCGCAAGTGCCTGGAGCATACGTTGCTGAACCTGTCTGATTTGCAAAGCAGCGTGCTGGTATTGCGCGAACGCCAGGGCCTGGAGTTGGAAGAGATCTGTAATCTTCTGACACTCTCGCTCTCCAATGTCCGTGTGCTGTTGCATCGAGCACGGCTTAAAGTCTTCGCCACGGTGGAGCATTTTGAGGAAACGGGCGAATGTTGACCTGTAAAGAGCAAGTGGCGCGGTCCAGTGACTATCTCGATGGGCAATTGACCTTTCGCGAGCGTCTGCTGGTGCGTCATCACTTGATGTTCTGCCCGAACTGCCGACGGTTCATCCGTCAGATGCGCCTGATGCAGGCGACGCTGAAGATCATGCCGCAAGCGCCGGTAAAGGATGTGGATGCCTTGGCGCAGCGCCTGGCTGACGAGCGACTCAAGGATCAGAAAGGCGGGGAATAGGCAGGCTCGCGTGGGGGGGCGAACGGATGATGGGGATCTCCCCGCCCACGCAAGACTGTTACAACCACCTCGGGCCGTCCTGGCCCAAGGCGTTCAACGCTGACACTTAGAACTTGGCTTCTGCATCCAGCTGCAGGGTGTTGGCGTTCGCGTCGCGGTAGCCCGGGGCGCTGGCGTAATCGGCCTTGGTCAGGAAGTACGTGGCGCCGATGGCGAAGTTCTTGTCGATGTCGTAGCCGACCTTGAACTTGTGACCGCGCGCACCGGTGAAGCCGCCGGCGAAGTCGGAGTCGGTGAAGGCGCCGACCACTGCATAGCGCTGTACGTCGCGGTAGTTGTAGTCCAGGTTGAAGCCGAACACCTTGGACTTGGCACCCAGCAACCAGGCAGTGTCCTGATCTTTTTGAGTGGCTTCGTTGTTCTTCACGTATTGACCGTAGAACGACAACGGTACGGCCAGGCCGCCGATATCGACTTGGCTGAAGCCTTCATACAAACGGTACTCGCTGGCATTGCCGGCTGCGGTGTTGGCAATGGTTTCGGCCGGCGTCAGGCATTGAGTCGAGCCAGCGGTGGGGCAGCGGCTGTCCTGGTCGTTCTGAAAGGCGTAGACGCTGCCACCCAGGGTGACTTTCAGGTTGTCGGTGAGGGAGAAACGCGAGCCCAACTGGCCGGCCGTCATGCGCAGGTCATTGCGAAATTGCACGCCTTCGCCGTTGACGTTGTCCTTGAGGGTGTAGTTACCCAGGCTGCCGAACAGCTCGGCGCTGGTGCCCAATGGGTATTTGTAGGTCACCGCCAGGCCTTCCGGGTTGACATCGCTGTCCCAGATCACGTCGCCCATGCTGACCCAGGGTTGCAGCATCTTGCCGCCAATCACGTGCAGGTTCTTGATCTGGTCCGGGTGATAGTCGATGTAGCCGAGGTCCAGCCACAGCGACTTCTTGTTGAAGTAGCTGTCCAGGTCCTGGTTGGTGGAGCGCGCGTCTTCGCTGTTGCCGGTGGCGATACGGATACCGGTGTCGACCTGCGAGTTGATTTCGGTATAGGCGCCCAGGCGGGCACGGATGCGCTGGCGGTCCTTGTCCTTGCCACCGTTGTTGGGGGTGCCGTCGATCTTGACGGTTTCCTGGCGGAAACGCACATCACCCTTGAGCTGAGTCTTGGCGGCCCAGGCTAGCTTCTGGTCGAACACGCTGAGGTCGTTGGTTTTTTTCGCGGTGGCCGCGATCTGTTCGTTGGTCTCTTGTTGAGCTTGCTGTGCGATCTGCTTTTCTTTCTGATCCTTGGCCAGTTCCGCTTGCAGCTCGGTGTACTGCGCCGCAGTGATCTGGCCATTGGCCTTGAGCATGTCGAGCAATTTAGCGTCGACTGCAGCGCTGGCCGGAACGCTCAGGGCCAGTAACAGGCCGCCGCACAGGACCGCCGCAGTTTTAGTGGAAGCAAGACGCATATCAATCTCCGAAAGTGAGGAGGGATGGCAAACCATCCAGGACACAACCGACCGATGACGGACGGAAAAATAACCACCTGTTAGAACCAGGCGCTCTAAAAACAGGCGTCAGTATCACGATCGTTTATGACGCAACAGTGGCGAAGTGATGTCATCTAGATGACAAATTATTTAAGAACGGAACTATCGGTTTAGAGCCTTGTCCGGCGATTTGAGGGTGTGCTGGGCTCGGCGATAAGCGATACTCGCGAGGCTTTCACGCCATGACGTAGTGAGGATGCCGATGCCGTTGCAACGCCTGGACAGCCTGTCCGAAATCGCCCCGCAGGTTTGGGATGCACTGGTGCCGCAGGCCCAACCTTTCGTGCGACACGCCTTCCTCAGCGCGCTGGAAGACAGCGCCAGCCTGGGCCCGCAATCGGGCTGGCAACCGGAGCACTTGTTGCACTGGGAGGGCGATCGGCTGGTGGCGGCCTTGCCCAGTTATCGCAAGTGGCATTCCTATGGCGAGTACGTGTTCGACCACGGCTGGGCGGATGCCTGTGAGCGGGCGGGCATCGACTATTACCCCAAGCTGCTGACGGCCGTGCCGTTCAGTCCGGTCAGCGGGCCGCGCCTGCTGGCGGCCAATGCCGAGGACGGGTTTGAACTGCTCAACAGCCTGCCGGGCTATCTGGAAATCGAGGGCCTCTCCAGCGCCCATATCAACTTCACCGACGCGTTGGCCGATGATGCGCTGGCCCGCCAACCCGGCTGGTTGCAGCGCCTGGGGTGCCAGTTTCACTGGCAGAACCGTGGCTACCGCGACTTCCAGGATTTCCTCGACGCGCTCAGTTCGCGCAAGCGCAAACAGATGCGCAAAGAACGCGAACAGGTGGCGGGGCAGGGCATCGATTTCGAGTGGCTGCAAGGCCATGAGCTGAGCGAAGCGCAATGGGATTTTGTCTACGCCTGCTACGCCAATACCTACGCGGTACGCCGCCAATCGCCCTACCTGACCCGCGCGTTTTTCAGCCTGCTGGCCGAACGGATGCCCGAGGCGATCCGAGTGGTGCTGGCCAAGCAAGGTAGTCGCCCGGTCGCCATGGCGTTCAGCCTGATCGGTGGCGACAGCTTCTACGGCCGCTACTGGGGCTGCCTGGCCGAGTTTGATCGACTGCATTTCGAAACCTGTTTCTACCAGGGCATGGACTACGCCATTGCCCACGGCCTGCAACGCTTCGACGCCGGCGCCCAGGGCGAGCACAAGCTGATTCGCGGGTTCGAGCCGGTGATTACCCGCTCATGGCACTACTTGCGTCATCCGGGGTTGAAGAATGCGGTCGAGGACTTCCTGGCACGCGAACAGGTGGGAATCCTGGCGTATGCCGAAGAAGCAAGGTCAGCCCTGCCGTATCGGCAGGGCTGACCGGTTTGCCTTAAGCCGGGCCCTCCTTGCCCAGCCATCGATAGGCCCCGCCGGCTATCGCCGCACCCAGCAATGGCGCGAGCCAGAACATCCACAACTGCTGGATCGCCCACCCGCCCACGATCAGCGCCGGACCCGTACTGCGGGCCGGGTTGACCGAGGTGTTGGTCACGGGGATGGAGATCAGGTGGATCAAGGTCAAGGCCAGGCCAATGGCGATGGGCGCGAGGCCCTTGGGCGCGCGGTGGTCGGTGGCGCCGAGGATGATCAGCAGGAACATGGCTGTCATCACCAGCTCACAGACAAACCCCGCTGCCATTGAATAGCCGCCCGGCGAGTGCTCGCCATAGCCATTGGAGGCCAGGCCCGACGCGAGTTCAAACCCCGGTTTGCCGCTGGCAATGAAATACAGCAAGGCGGCGGCGAGTGTGCCGCCAATGACTTGAGCCACGATGTACGCCGGTAACTCCCTGGCCGGAAATCTTCCGCCCACGACCAGCCCCACCGAGACCGCCGGGTTGAGGTGACAACCACTGATGTGCCCGATGGCGACTGCCATGGTCAGCACCGTGAGCCCGAACGCCAGGGCCACCCCCAACAATCCGATCCCGACTGCAGGAAACGCTGCGGCCAACACCGCACTCCCGCAACCGCCCAACACCAGCCAAAACGTACCCAACCCCTCTGTGACTGAACGCTTGAACAAAGACATGCAACCCGTCCTTGATAGATCGCTCTACCCAATCCGTAAATCAGTGATGCTCCCTGCAGATTTACTTCAGCGCCCGTCTGGGCACTGCTCTGAAGTACAGCACGGATACGGCACAAATCCAGGCGCAAAAAAAGCGCCAGCCCTTTGAAACAAAGGGCTGGCGCCGTTTTAACCTGGAGTCGGCTTGCCGGTGATGGCGCCCTCAAACACCTCGGTGATCTTTTGGGCCTCATCGCCGGCAAGCCGGCTCCTACGGGGAGTTAGCGGTGTTGTCTCAGTCGATGCCGACAAAACCGCCGGTCTGGTGCTGCCACAACCGCGCATACAAGCCGCCATGGGCCAGCAGTTCGGCATGGCTGCCACTTTCGGCAATCTGGCCTTTCTCCAGCACCACCAGGCGGTCCATGCGCGCGATGGTCGACAACCGGTGCGCAATCGCAATCACCGTCTTGCCCTGCATCAGGGTCTCCAGGCTTTCCTGGATCGCCGCTTCCACTTCCGAGTCGAGCGCTGAGGTGGCTTCGTCCATGATCAGAATCGGCGCATCCTTGAGCAACACGCGCGCAATCGCAATGCGCTGGCGTTGTCCGCCCGAGAGCTTGACCCCGCGCTCACCCACATGTGCATCCAGCCCGGTGCGGCCTTCGGAGTCGGACAGCAGCGGGATGAATTCATCGGCCCGCGCCTTGCGCACGGCGGCCCAGAGTTCTTCATCGGTGGCGTCCGGCTTGCCATACCGCAGGTTGTCGCGGATCGAGCGGTGCAGCAGCGAGGTGTCCTGGGTGATCATGCCGATCTGTTCGCGCAGGGTTTCCTGGGCCACCTCGGCGATGTCCTGGCCATCGATCAGGATGCGCCCGCCTTGCAGGTCGTACAGGCGCAGCAGCAAGTTGACCAGTGTCGATTTGCCCGCGCCGGAAGGGCCGATCAAGCCGATTTTCTCCCCGGCCTTGATGGTCAGGTTCAGGCCGCCAATGATCCCGCTCTTCTTGCCGTAGTGAAAATCCACCTGCTCGAAGCGCACTTCGCCGTGCGGCACGCTCAGGCGCGGGGCCTGGTCACGGTCGATTACGGCGAGCGGTTGGGCGATGGTCTTCAGGCCGTCCTGCACCATGCCGATGTTTTCGAAAATACCGTTGACCACCCACATGATCCAACCGGACATGTTGACGATCCGAATCACCAGGCCGGTGGCCAGGGCGATGGCGCCCACGGAGATCAGCGACTGCGTCCACAGCCACAGGGCCAGGCCGGTGGTGGTGACGATCAGCAGGCCGTTCATGGTGGTGATCACCACGTCCATGCTGGTGACCACGCGGCTGGCCAGCTGGGTTTTTTCGGTCTGCTCGATGATCGCTTCCTTGGCGTATTCCTGCTCGTATTGAGTGTGCGCGAACAGCTTCAAGGTGGTGATGTTGGTGTAGCCGTCGACGATGCGGCCCATCAGCTTGGAACGCGCCTCGGACGAGATCACCGAGCGTTCCTTCACCCGTGGCACGAAGTAGCGCAGCGCCAGGCTGTAGCCGATGATCCAGGTCACCAGCGGGATCATCAGGCGCCAGTCGGCCTCGGCAAACAGCACCAGGGAGCTGATGGCGTAGATCGCCACGTGCCAGATCGCATCGACCGCCGCCACGGCGGAGTCGCGCAGGGAATTGCCGGTCTGCATGATGCGCTGGGCGATGCGCCCGGCGAAGTCGTTCTGGAAGAAATTCAGGCTCTGCTTGAGCACATAGCTATGGTTCTGCCAGCGAATCAGGCTGGTCATGCCCGGGCTGATGGTCTGGTGGACCAGCAGGTCATGCAGCGCGCCGAAGATCGGGCGCAGCAGCAGGGCGACCACGGCCATCCAGATCAGCTCGGTGCTGTGCAGCTGGAAGAAGTTCGCCGGCGGCGTGCCTTGGGCCAGGTCGATGATGCGGCTCAGGTAGCTGAACAGCGCGACTTCGATCAGCGCACCGATCAGGCCCACCACCAGCAATGCGGCAAAACTCGGCCACACCTGGCGCAGGTAGTAGAGATAGAAGGGCAGGACTTTATCGGGAGGGGCGGCGCTGGGCGCGTCGCGGAAAATATCGATCAGCTTTTCAAAACGACGATAGAGCATTAGGTTGACGCCCGCCTGGCGGGCTCTCCTGTTCAAATGCGCGCGCCGCCTCGTGGGCCGCGCGCGGAACTACCTGCAGACCTCAGTCGATGCGCTTGGCCGACTTGATCAGGACAGGATCGATTGGCACGTTCTGCATGCCTTGTTTGGTGGTGGTCTGCGAGTTGACGATGATGTCGACCACGTCCATGCCCTTGACCACTTTGGCGAATACGGCGTAACCGGCATCGCGGCCCGGGTCGAGGAAGGCATTGTCGGCCACGTTGATGAAGAACTGGCTGGTGGCCGAGTTCGGGTCATTGGTACGCGCCATGGACAAGGTGCCACGCACGTTATGCAGGCCGTTGCTGGCTTCGTTCTTGATCGGGGCTTCGGTCGGCTTCTGCGACATCGACTGGGTAAAGCCGCCACCCTGGACCATGAAGCCCGGGATCACACGGTGGAAAATCGTGTTGGTGTAGAAGCCCTTGTCGACATAGGCCAGGAAGTTCTTGGTACTGATCGGCGCCTTGACCGGGTCCAGTTCGATTTCAATCTCGCCGTTGGTGGTGGTGATCAGCACGTGAGGTGCCTTGGCGGGCTCGGCGGCCATCAGGTTGGCAGCGAACAGAACGGAACCGGCAAAGAAGGCGATTTTTTTCAGCATGGGTCAGTGATCCTGGGTAGTGGTTTCGACTGTCTCTAGAAAATCGAGCAGGGTGGTATTAAAGACTTCGGGTTGATCCAAGGGCGTGGCATGGCGTGAATCTTCGATCACCACCAGCCGCGCATCGGGCAGCAGTTTTACATAGTTTTCTTTGTGCGCCACGGGGGTGTAGTCGTGGTCGGCGCTGATGACCAGGGTTGGACAGGTAATTCTCGAAAGTCGTTCCTGTACGCCCCAGCCCACAATCGCATCGAAGCTGGCGAGATAAGCACGTTTGTCGTTTTTTGCCCAGCGTTCGGCCATCTTGCGCCGCAGGTCGGCCTGTTCCGGCTTGGGGAACAACCGGTCGCCGAGGGCCTTGCCGATGGTCGCGAGGCTGAGCACCCGGGCGAGCGTCCAGCGCTTGGCCCACCACCCGTATTCCTGGAGACTGCGCACCTTGACCTCGGGCGCGCTGTTGACGATGCACAGGCTCTTGACCCGTGCGGGCTCGTCCACCGCGAGTTGAAACGCGATCATGCCACCCATGGACAGTCCCACCACGTGCGCGGCGGGCAGGTCCAGATGCTCGATGAGCGCGAGCAGGTCGTTGGTGAAGCCCTGGATGCTGTAGCGCTCGCGGGGTTTGTCCGAACGGCCGTGGCCACGTACATCCACCACGATCAGCCGATAGTGACGGGCCAGCACCGGGACCTGCAGCTCCCAATCCTGGCTGCTGGAGCCCAGGCCGTGGATCAGGATCAGCGGGCTGCCGCGACCGTATTGCGCGTAGTGCAGGTTGCATCCTTCATGTTCGAACCAGGCCATGGGTGAACTCCGTTTCAGGCTTGCTGGGGGGCCGCGAACGGTGCGTCCAGCGGCGCAGTGTCAAAGGTGCGCAGCAGTTCCACGAGGATCTGCGTGGCCGGGCCCAAGGGTTTGTCTTTGTTCGAGTAGAGGTAGAACGTCGGGTTGCGGCTCCCGCCCTTTTCCAGGGGCAGTTGCTTGAGCAGGCCCTCCTTGAGCTCGCGCTCGATCAGGTGGCGGGGCAACCAGGCAAAGCCCAGGCCGCTGCTGACGAACGTGGCGGCGGTGGCCAGGCTGCCGACGGTCCAGCGCTGTTCGGCGCCGAGCCAACCCACATCACGCGGTTGCTGGCGGCCGGAGTCGCGGATCACCACCTGCATCTGGCTTTCGAGGTCCTGGAAGCTGAGTTCGCGGTTGAGCCGATGCAGGGGGTGATCGGGGTGAGCCACGGCGATGAATTCCACGTCGCTCATTTCCGTGCCCAGGTAACCCGGGATGATGAACCCACTGATGGCCAGGTCGGCCATGCCATCGAGCAACAGTTCTTCAACGCCCGACAGCACCTCTTCGCGCAATCGCACGCGGCAACCGCGACTCTGCGGCATAAAGGCGGTGAGGGCACGGACCAGGCGCGCGTTGGGGTAGGCAGCGTCCACCACCAGGCGGACCTCGGCCTCCCAGCCCTGTTCCATGTGGTGGGCGAGGTCTTCCAATTGGCTGGCGTTTTTCACCAGTTGCCGGGAGCGGCGCAACAGCACTTCTCCGGCGTCGGTGAGCACCGCCTTGCGCCCATCGATGCGCAGCAAGGGCACGCCGAGCTGGTCTTGCATGCGGGCCACGGTGTAGCTCACCGAGGACTGCGAACGGTGCAGCGCTTCAGCCGCCTGGGCGAAGCCGCCGTGGTCGACCACGGCTTGCAGCGTGCGCCATTGATCGAGGGTAACGCGGGGCGCTTTCAAGATGGGCTCCTCTTGTCCTAAGCTGACAGTCCTTATTGGAGACTGCCGAATGAGAAAATTCTGTTGCGTGTTGCTGGCACTGCTGCCGATGACCGCGTTTGCCTACCCCATCGACGTGACTAAAAAGATCAGTGGGGTACAAATCGATTACACCGCTTCCGATGTGGACGGCGACATCAGCTCGATCCAGCTCAATAACTACGGCACCCAGGATGCCGTGTGTTCGGTAACCTTCACCAACGGTCCGGAGTCTCCACGTCGCCGTACGGTGACGGTGCCCGCCGGCAAAAGCACCAACACCACGGTCAAGTTCAACCGCGCCATCATCAAGATGCGAATCGCCTTGGACTGTGCGCCGAAATAAAGCAGCAGAGCAGGTCGACAGGAACACTGCACATATAAACAAATTTATAGATGGGTTATAGCAGTTTTTTGCGCTTTTTAATCGAATGAGCCCTGGTTAACCTTTTCTCCATCGCCTTACAGCATTTACAGATGGAGCCTACGAAGCCATGTCCAATGTTCTGATCATCGAAAGCAGCGCTCGCCAGCAGGATTCGATTTCCCGCCAACTGACCCGCCAGTTCATCAGCCAATGGCAGGCCGCCCATCCGGTAGACCAGATCACCGTGCGCGACGTGGCCCTCAACCCGGTTCCGCACCTGGACGCCAACCTGCTCGGCGGCTGGATGAAGCCTGCCGAGCAGCGCAACGACGATGAGCAGGTGTCGCTCGACCGCTCCGATGAATTGACCCACGAATTACTCGCCGCCGATGTGCTGGTGATGGCTGCGCCGATGTACAACTTCGCCATCCCAAGCACCCTCAAGGCCTGGCTGGACCACGTGTTGCGCGCCGGTGTGACCTTCAAGTACACCGCTACCGGGCCGCAGGGTTTGCTCACCGGCAAGCGCGCGATAGTGTTGACCGCTCGCGGCGGCATCCACACCGGCGCCAGCTCCGATCACCAGGAACCGTACCTGCGCCAGGTCATGGCGTTTATCGGGATTCACGACGTGACCTTCATCCACGCCGAAGGAGTGAACCTGAGCGGGGACTTCCAGGAAAAGGGCATCAACCACGCCAAGGCCTTGTTGGCACAGGTGGCCTGATCCGTTAATCGCCAGATAATCGCGCGGTGTTTATCTAGTGCCACGCAAACCCTTCAAGTACGCGTAACGAACCTCCCTTTGCACTTTTGCTCCTGAGTGCTCCTGCCCGACTGACGCTTTAGCGAGGTCGGGTTTTTTTTGCCTCGAGTTTCGTCAATCGCCGAAAACCTTTAATGTCCCGCCCATTCGAAACGAGGCGCGCATGGGCTATCTACTGGTTGTCACCCTGATTCAGGCTTTTTCCTTCAGCTTGATCGGCGAATACCTCGCCGGTCACGTCGACAGCTACTTCGCGGTGCTGGTGCGCGTGGTGCTGGCCGGGCTGGTGTTTATCCCACTGACCCGCTGGCGCTCGGTGGGGCCGGCCTTCATGCGCGGCATGCTGCTGATCGGCGCCTTGCAGTTTGGCGTGACCTACGTGTGCCTGTACCTGAGCTTTCGCGTGCTGACGGTGCCGGAGGTGCTGCTGTTCACCATCCTTACGCCGCTGCATGTGACCCTGATCGAAGACGCCCTCAACCGCCGCTTCAATCCCTGGGCGCTGATCGCCGCGCTGGTCGCGGTAGCGGGCGCGGCGGTGATTCGTTTCGACCAGATCACCCCGCACTTCCTCATGGGTTTTTTGCTGCTGCAATTGGCCAACTTCACCTACGCCGCCGGGCAGGTGATGTACAAGCACCTGGTGGCGCGTTACCCGAGCGATCTGCCGCACTACCGACGTTTCGGTTATTTCTACGTGGGGGCGCTGCTGGTAGTGCTGCCGGCATTCCTGCTGTTCGGCAAAGCCGACTTCCTGCCCGACGCGCCGCTGCAGTGGGGCGTGCTGGTGTTCCTCGGGTTGGTCAGCACTGCGCTGGGCATGTACTGGTGGAACAAGGGCGCCTGCCTGGTGCAGGGCGGCACCCTGGCGGTGATGAACAACCTCCACGTGCCGGTGGGCCTGCTGCTGAATTTGCTGATCTGGAACCAGCATGAGCCGCTGGGACGGCTGGCGTTGGGCGGGCTGGTGATCGTGGGGGCGGTGTGGATCAGTCGGTTGGGCGTAAAGCCGCCCAACCATTCGGTGGTTTAAATCGCGCGACTTTCCGGGGCCGGCAAATGGCTGGCCCCCAGCACCGCCGGCAACATCCCCGCGCGCAAATCACTGCCACTCGGCTGTTGATACAGGCTCAAGCCAAACTCCGGCAGCACGGCCAGCAGGTAATCGAAGATATCCCCCTGGATCCGCTCGTAATCCGCCCACGCGGTGGTGCGGGTAAAGCAGTAGATCTCCAGCGGCACGCCCTGGGCGGTGGTCTGCATCTGGCGAACCATGCAGGTCATGTTCGGCTGGATGTCCGGGTGGCTTTTCAGATAGGCCAGGGCGTAGGCGCGAAAGGTGCCGAGGTTGGTCATGCGGCGGCGGTTGGCCGACAGTTGCGCGCTGTTGCCCTGGGCTTCGTTCCAGGCCTTGAGTTCAGCCTGCTTGCGCCCGATGTAGTCGGTGAGCAGGTGCACCTGGGTCATGCGCAGTTCTTCATCGTCACGCAGGAAACGCACGCCGCTGGCGTCGATAAACAAACTGCGCTTGATCCGCCGCCCGCCGGAAGCCTGCATGCCGCGCCAGTTCTTGAACGACTCGGACATCAGGCGCCAGGTGGGAATCGAGACGATGGTCTTGTCGAAGTTCTGCACCTTGACCGTGTGCAGGGTGATATCCACCACGTCACCGTCGGCGCCGACCTGGGGCATTTCGATCCAGTCCCCGACGCGCAGCATGTCGTTGCTGGTCAGCTGCACGCTGGCGACGAACGACAGCAGCGTGTCCTTGTACACCAACAGGATCACCGCCGACATCGCACCCAGGCCCGACAGCAGCAACAACGGCGAGCGGTCGATCAGGGTGGCGACGATGATGATTGCGCCGAACACGAACAGCACCATTTTCGCCAGTTGCACGTAGCCCTTGATCGAGCGGGTGCGGGCGTGTTCGGTGCGCGCGTAGATGTCCAGCAGTGCACTGAGCAGCGCGCTGATCGCCAGCACCATGAACAGGATGGTCAGCGCCAGGGCCACGTTGCCGATGAACAGGATGGCGGTCTTGCTCAGGTCCGGCACCAGGTACAGGCCGAACTGGATCACCAGCGACGGCGTCATCTGCGCCAGGCGGTGAAAGACTTTGTTGTGCCGCAGGTCGTTGAGCCAGTGCAGCGCCGGCTGCCGGCCGAGCAATTTGACGGCGTGGAGGATGAGGTAGCGCGCCACCCGTCCGAGCAGCAGCGCCACTACCAGCAACACCAGCAAGCCCAGGCTGGCGTGCAGCAGCGGGTGTTGATCGAGGGCGCCCCAGAGGTCCTGGGCGTTGAGCCAGAGCTGTTTGATATCCATGGGTGAAACCGATTCTTCTGTAAGACAAGACGAGGCGATTAGAGCATTTAAGTGCAACAAAGTTGATGTTCCGGACAAATGCCCTGACAAAAAAGCAGCTGATTAGCACCGTTCGCGTAAAGACACTCGGTTTGGACGCCCGAAACCGGTACCCTATGCAGCTGATTTTTTGTATTTCTTCGAGGTAGCACCCGTGTTTTCCCAATTCGCCCTGCACGAACGCCTGCTCAAAGCCGTGGCCGAGCTTAAATTTGTCGAGCCTACGCCTGTGCAAGCAGCGGCCATCCCGCTCGCGCTCGAAGGGCGTGACCTGCGGGTGACGGCTCAAACCGGGAGTGGCAAGACCGCCGCTTTCGTCCTGCCGATTCTTCACCGTCTGATCGGCCCGGCCAAAGTCCGCGTCAGCATCAAGACCCTGATCCTGCTGCCGACCCGCGAGCTGGCCCAGCAGACCTTGAAGGAAGTGGAACGCTTCTCGCAGTTCACCTTCATCAAGTCCGGCCTGATCACCGGTGGCGAAGACTTCAAGGTCCAGGCCGCCATGCTGCGCAAGGTGCCGGACATCCTGATCGGCACCCCGGGCCGCATGATCGAGCAACTGAATGCCGGCAACCTCGACCTCAAGGAAGTCGAAGTGCTGGTACTCGACGAAGCCGACCGCATGCTCGACATGGGCTTTGCCGACGACGTGCAGCGTCTGGTCGGCGAATGCGTCAACCGCCAGCAGACCATGCTGTTCTCCGCGACCACCGGCGGTTCGACCCTGCGCGACATGGTCGCCAAGGTGCTGAACAATCCTGAGCATCTGCAAGTCAACAACGTCAGCGACCTGAACGCGACCACGCGCCAGCAGATCGTCACCGCCGACCACAATGTGCACAAAGAGCAGATTCTCAACTGGCTGCTGGCCAACGAGACCTACCAGAAAGCCATTGTGTTCACCAACACCCGTGCGGCGGCCGACCGTATCTACGGTCGCCTGGTGGCCCAGGATTACAAAGCGTTCGTGCTGCACGGCGAAAAAGACCAGAAAGACCGCAAGCTGGCCATCGACCGCCTGAAGGCCGGTGGCGTGAAGATCCTGGTTGCCACCGATGTCGCCGCTCGCGGCCTGGACGTGGACGGCCTGGACATGGTCATCAACTTCGACATGCCCCGCAGTGGCGACGAGTACGTGCACCGTATTGGCCGTACCGGGCGTGCCGGCAACGATGGCCTGGCGATCTCGCTGATCTGCCATGGCGACTGGAACCTGATGTCGAGCATCGAGCGCTACCTCAAGCAGTCGTTCGAGCGCCGTACCATCAAGGAAGTCAAAGGCACCTACACCGGGCCGAAGAAGGTCAAGGCGTCGGGCAAGGCCGTGGGCGTGAAGAAGAAAAAGACCGACGCCAAGGGCGACAAGAAAAAGGCCGGTGCCAAGTCGCCGACCAAGCGCAAGATTGCCAACCGCCCGAAGACCGACAACCTGTCGTTGGTCAGCAAGGACGGCATGGCACCCCTCAAGCGCCGCAAGCCAGAAGCACCGGCTGCTGAGTGATTCAGGGCTGATATGAAAAAACCGGACAATGTCCGGTTTTTTTATGCCTTCAGTTTTTCGCCTTGGCGGCGGCTTCCTTCAATTCTTTCAAGCGGGCGTCGATCAGCTGGCACTTGTCGGGGAACTCCGCGCTTTCCGTGTCCAGGTTCATTTTTTGCAATTCATCATTCATTTCCTTGGCCTTGGTCGGGTTCTGCTCGGTGAGCTTGGCCACTTCCTGGGCGAGTTGCTCGCGCTTGGCGGTGGCCTCTTCGGGCGTGCAGGCCCAGGCGGGCAGGGCGGTCAGGAGCGTGGCGGCGATGGCCAGGTTCATCAGGGTTTTCATGGGAGACCTCCTTGGCGGTTATGCTCAGTTGAGGGGGCGAACGTCTGGAAAGTTCAGAGAAATCACGCCCGTCCGGTCGGCTGAACGGCGAGTGGCGTGGCGTGTCACACCTTTAGACGGGCTACTTTCCTTAGGCCTGCAGGAGGAATCAGGATGACGACTTACAACTGGGATTTGATCGAACGTCTGCTGCATGAAGTGCAGAACGGCGAAGGCAGCTTTGCCCCGCGCAAATATGCCGAGCAGGAAGCCGCCGAGAAGGCCACGGCGGGCGAATCCACGGGCAATCTGGATGCGCTGAAAAAGACCGCTGCCGATTACGAAGCGCTGCTGTTCAAGCGAGGGTTTATTGAGTCGCGGCCTGAGGAGGAGGGCGGCAATGGTGAGAATTTCATCCTGACCGCGCTCGGCGCGCAACTGCTGGCGCTGATCGACAGCTCGATACCCGGCAATGATCACCCGCGCCAGGTGCTCGATGAGCAAGCGGATGCGCTGGACCCGGCAACGTTTGCCGAGGTGGCTTCGAAGGCCCAGATTGCCTGAGCGGCCAACGTGCGGATTTGTCCTCGAAAGAGGTGTGTCAGTCGACATTTCAGTGACTGACACGTCCCCTTCGCGGGCAAGCCCGCTCCCACATTTTTGATCGCGCTTTCGAGTTGGGATCTGGTTCGTTTCGCCAACATTCGCGCTGGCGATACAACTCGGTTTAGCCTTGAAATACATCCCGAATGTGGGAGCGGGCTTGCCCGCGAATACGGTGTGTCAGTCAACGAAGATGCTGGCTGATCCACCGCCTTCGCGAGCAAACCCACTCCCACATTTTTGATCGCGGTGAAGCCGGGGGGGGGGGCCGCGTGGCTGAAATAGCCGGGCCTTGCACAGCAGGCGTGGACAACGCCTCTTTCCCTGTGGGAGCGGGCTTGCCCGCGAATACGGTGTGTCAGTCAACGAAGATGCTGGCTGATCCACCGCCTTCGCGAGCAAAACCCACTGCCACATTTCTAGCTCGCAGCACCCTTCAGGCATTTGAGCGCCTTGAAGTCACTGCGCACACCGTCGATTTTTTGCCTCAGCTTCAGTCGCTGCTGCACGGTGCTCTCAGCCATCAAGTCGACGATCAAACTGCGCGCAGCCGCTTCGGTCTGGGCATAGGCCGTGCGGTATTGCGGGGTCCACAGGCTTTCGCGATCTACCAGCAGTTGCTGCATTTTCTGCGGGAAGTCGGGGCTCTGGCGCTGCTTCACCGCTTCGATAAATTGCGCCTGCCAATGCGCGCGGTTGCCGATCCATTCCTGGTTTTGTTCACCCAGGGCGATGGACCAGGCGGTCACGCGATTCTGCTGGCTGGCACTCAGCGGGCCCATCCAGGCGTCCAGGCGCTTGCTCATGCGTTGGGCGCGTTCTTTGATCTGCTGCTCAAGCGGCGGCTTGAGGTACTCGTCCTGACGCTTGCGCAGGTCTTTGGCCAGCGCATCGTTCATGTCCTTGACCTGTTGGTCGTCCAGCCCCTTGAGCAGTTCGATGGCCGACGGGGTAATCTCGCGGGCGACATCGGCAATGGCCTGTTTGGCTTCGGCGGTACGCGTCTGTAAAGCGGCGTCGGTGACCTGGTTGGTGTCGACCATCTGCTGCAGGCGGTCCAGCCAATCCAGATAGCCCGGCAGTTGCGTGGTGCAGTGCCAGGCCAGGTGTTCCTTGAGTTTGTCGTTGAACCAGCTCTTCTGCCCGGCATTCATGTCCAGGTAGTCGTTGAGGGTCCACGGGATGATGACGTCGAGGTTGCGATAGGCCAGGCCCACGCGATTGCAGCCGGCGAGCACCAGGCTCAGGGTCAGCAATACCACCAGTAGTTTGAGCCGACGCAGCATGGGCGGGTCCTTGCGCTGAGGGGGTTAGTGCATGTGAACCCGCGGCAGGCGCGACAGTTCAGCCCGTCAATAAAACGACCGCGCGGCCTTCAAGGTCAACAGGCCGTCGCATTGCGAGTTGTGTCCGGAGTACGCCGAGCAGTCGCCGCCGCTGAGGCTGGAGTCGCTGTAGATCAGGTTCAGGTCCACGCCCATCCACTGGCGGGAGAACTGCACCGACCAGTCGCTGAACGTGCTGATGGAGCCGCCCTCCACCGAGACCGGGGTGCCCAACTGATGGGTGGTGTATTTCATGCTCACACCGATGCCGAACGGCTGCGTGCCGCCGAGGTCGGCGAACAGCGTGCTGTCCTGGCGGTCCGGATCATTGCTGAACGACGCACCGAAGCGGTTGCCCAGCAGGTTCAGGCCACCGTAGAACTCCTGGCTGTCGAGAGGGCTGAGCTTGGGATAGCTGTAATGGATCAGGCCCACTTCATAACCCAGGGTCTGGTCGAAGGGGTGTTTGAAGCCCATGTACGAGTCGACCTCAAGATTGCTGGTCGAGGACAGTCCCATGTTCGGCGAAAACTGGCCGACATACAGGCCGCTGTCGTGGCTCAGGTCCAGCCCGCCGTGGAACGAGTCGCTGCCGGGAGAAGTCGGTTTGACCAGGCCCTGTGCCATGCTGCGGGTAGGTGTGGTGCCCAGTTTGAGGTCGAAGTCGCCCAATTCGCGCTGGAAGATCTGCGCTTCGGCGAGGGGGCTGGCGGCCAGGGCTGCGACCAGGAAAATGCAGGGTTTGAACATGCTTCACTCCGTGAAAAGCGAGGAGCAGTGACGAAGAAAGTCGGGGAGATGCCCGTGCTAGACGTGTGCAAGCATACCGGCGAATGCCAGGAGCTGAGCCCCGTTCGTCGATTGGCGCGAGATTGAGTGTGTTTAAGAGGGTATTTGCGGCTCTAGTCCTAGCGCCTTGATGGCAAGGCGCTTAGGGACCAGGTGTGTTGCGCGGTGTTACTTTTTACCCAGGCTGATCTGCTTGGACGGGCCGAAAGTCTGGCCGCTGACGCCCTTGGCAATTTGCTGGATTTCGCCACCGGACTTGAGGAAAGCAGCAATCTGGCTGTTGATCGATTCGCTGGTTTCAACGGCGGGAGCTGGCTTTGCTTTGCTGTTGGATGCTTTTACGCGCATGGCGGCCACTAACCTGTAGAAAATTAACTTGGCCAGGCATCGTACAGGAAATACTTGACAATTGCTTGGCAAATATCCCCCGGGAATAAGTCTTGAGGCAGGAAAAGCGCAAACTTGGTTTTTGAATTAAGCCCCTAACTTACTGTTTTAACTGGAAACCAGGGGGCTGTGAGGCGTGACGGGCGCGCCGAAATTCAGCCCAATGATCGGACGAGCGGGGCGGTGCCAGTAGAACGCCACGCACGTCGCGATTTTTCAGGCGCGCGCGCGTGGCGAGCGCAACTCGGGTAGAATGCCGCCCACGCAATGAGGGTATTTGGAAATGGCTTTAGTCGGGCGCTACAACAGCTTGCAAGTGGTTAAACACACGAACTTCGGTTTGTACCTGGACGGTGCGCAAGACGGTGAAATCCTCTTGCCTAATCGGTACATCCCCAAAGATATTCCCAGTGAAGATGAAGACTGGCTTAACGTTTTCATTTATCTGGACAGCGATGACAAACTTATCGCCACGACCGAAAAACCCAAAGTTCAAGTTGGCGAGTTTGCCAGTTTGAAAGTTGTTGAAGTCAACAGTATCGGCGTGTTCCTCGACTGGGGCTTGCCCAAGGATCTGTTGCTGCCGTATTCGGAAGAAAAACGCCAGTTGAGCGCCGGTGAATACTGCGTGGTGCATGTTTATCTCGACAAGCACACCAAGCGCATTACCGCCACCGCGCGGCTTGATCGCTACCTCGACAAGACGCCTGCCAACTACCAGGTGGGCCAGGAAGTCGACCTGCTGGTCGCAGAAGCCACCGACATGGGCTTCAAGGCGATCATCAACAACAAGCATTGGGGCCTGATCCACAAGAACGAAGTGTTCAAGTTCCTGCGCCCGGGCAAGGAAGAGAAAGGCTTTATCAAAGAGATCCGCGCCGATGGCAACATCAGCCTGAGCCTGCAGCCGGTCGGCCAGGAAGCGGCCTCCAGCCTCAACTCCAAGATCCTCGCCAAGTTGCGTGAAAACAACGGCACCCTGCCGGTCAGCGACAAGAGCGACCCGGCGGTGATCAGCAACTTGTTCGGCGTGAGCAAGGGCAACTTCAAGAAAGCCATCGGTGCGCTCTACAAGCAGGGCCAGATCGTGATTCATGCGGATCGCATTGAACTAAGCTGAGTGCGATTTGCTCTCCTGTAGGCGCCGGCTTGCCGGCGATGAGGCCAGTGGCCTTTAAGGTGTTTCCTCACACGCCGTCGCTGGCCACCCAGCGCCTACAGAAGGTCACTTCAATGTCCAAACGATCGCTGTTCGCCTACCTCGGCACGTTGCTCGCGTTTCTCGTCCTTGACGGCCTCTGGCTCGGCGTCCTGATGGGCCCGACCTACAAATCCTTGCTGGGCCCGCTGATGCTTGATCAGCCGCGCCTGTTGCCCGCGGTGCTGTTTTACCTCCTTTATGCCCTTGGTTGTGTCGTCTTCGTGGTCTTGCCCAGCGCCAGCTGGCAACGCGCCGCGCGCCTTGGCGCCTTGCTTGGGCTGGTCGCCTACGGCACCTATGACCTGAGCAATTTGGCCACGCTGCACGGCTGGTCGGCTGCTCTTGCGATCATGGACATGGCGTGGGGCACCTTCCTGACGGCGGCCTGCTGCACCGTGGGATTCCTGTGTGCACATCGAGTGCACCAATGATTGTGTACAGGATTTACGTGCACCGTTACTGAGCGAAACCCAGTCTCTCACCACTGAAAAAGCCCTTTGGAACGCCGTCACACAGGGATTGTGTGCCATTGGCATGTATTCTGCTGAATACCTCGTATACAAATCATGCCGCCTTCCGTATGCACCCGCTACGGTAGCGCAGGCAGGTATTTCGAGGAGCCCAGCGATGACCGAACACTTGCCCAAAGGCTACAGCCCGCGCCTGTACAACCAGGACCTGGGGCCGCTGCCGCAGAAGTGGACCTGGTACAACATTTTTGCCTTTTGGATGAGTGACGTGCACAGCGTCGGCGGCTACGTGTTCGCCGCCAGCCTGTTCGCGTTGGGGCTGGCCAGTTGGCAGGTCTTGATTGCCTTGCTCGCCGGCATCTGCATCGTGCAATTGATCGCCAACCTGGTGGCCAAACCGAGCCAGCAAGCGGCAGTGCCTTATCCGGTGATCTGCCGGCTGGCCTTTGGCGTATTCGGAGCGAATATTCCCGCGGTGATTCGCGGCCTGATCGCCGTGGCCTGGTACGGGATTCAGACGTACCTGGCGTCGAGTGCCTTGATCATCGTGGTGCTGCGCTTTTTCCCACAGATGGCGGTGTATGCAGAGCCGCATTTCGCAGGCTTGTCGTACTTGGGCTGGTTTGGTTTCCTCAGCCTGTGGGTGCTGCAGGCGGCGGTCTTCTGGGCCGGCATGGAGTCGATTCGCCGCTTCATCGACTGGGCCGGTCCGGTGGTCTACGCGGTGATGTTTGCCTTGGCTGGATGGATTGTGTGGAAGGCCGGCTGGGCGAATATCAGCTTCACCCTGGCAGAAAAATCCCTGTCGGGTTGGCAGGCGTTCGGTCAGGTGATCGTGGCGACGGCGCTGGTGGTGTCGTACTTTTCCGGGCCGACCCTGAATTTTGGCGACTTCAGTCGTTACTGCCGCAGCATGCGCGACGTGCGGCGCGGCAACTTCTGGGGGCTGCCGGTGAATTTCCTGGCGTTTTCCCTGGTCACCGTGGTGATCGTCTCGGGCACTTTGCCGGTGTTTGGTGAAATGCTCCATGACCCGATCGCGACGGTTTCGCGCATCGATAACAGCATGGCGGTGTTGCTGGGCGCCTTTGCCTTTGTCACGGCGACCATCGGCATCAATATCGTCGCCAACTTTGTCTCCCCGGCGTTTGACTTCGCCAACGTCGCACCGAGCAAAATCAGCTGGCGCGCCGGCGGGATGATCGCGGCTGTGGCATCGATCTTCATCACCCCCTGGAACCTGTTCAACAACCCGCTGATGATTCACTACACCCTGGACATCCTCGCAGCCTTCATCGGGCCGTTGTTCGGGATTCTGTTGGTGGATTTCTACCTGATCAAAAAGCAGAAGATCGATGTCGATGCGCTGTTCGATGACAGCCCAGGCGGGCGCTATTACTTCGACGGCGGCGTGAATTGGACGGCGGTCAAGGCGCTGGTGCCGGCGACGCTGGTGGGCGTCGCGATCACCTTCACCCCGGCGTTGCAGGGCATGGCCAATTTTGCCTGGTTTACCGGATGCTTCCTGGGTGGGCTGTTTTTCCTGGTGTTGTCGCGGCGCGAACAGGTGCGAGTGCCTGCGCCGATGGTTGCCGGCTGACCAACACCCCGCCCGCTACCAGCAGGCCCGCACCGGCGACTACCAGCGCCGGTTGCAGGCCGCCGCTGAGTTGGCTGCTGACCGACGCCAGCAATGGCCCGCTCAGTTGGCCGATCGCAAAGCTCGCGGTCAACAGCCCGGTGCTGCGCTGGTAGCCGTGGGGGGCGACTTCGCGCAAGCGCGCCATCACCAACTGCATGCACGCCAGGAACGGCCCGCCGCACAGCAGCACGCCCAGCGCCAACCCCCAGCCATTGCCCAGCAGGCAGGCGAACACCCCGGCCGCTTGCAACCACAGGGTCGCCATCAACCAGCGACGGGTGGTGTGCGGGTCCTTGCGGCGCAGGCTCGCGGCGACCACGCCAATCGCCGCGGCCAGGCCAAAGCAGGGCCAGAACAGATCGGCCTGCCAGGCGCCCTTGAATTGCGCGCTGGCCATCTGTGACAGAAACGTCGCCGGAATGATGTAGCCCAGGCCGTACAGCACGTAGATCCAGCACAGGTGCGTGATGCTGCCATTACTGGCCACCTCGGTATGGCTGGAAACGGGCGCGCTGGCGGCGGAAGGCTTGGGCAAGAATGGCAGGATGGCCAGCAGCATCACCAATGCCACCCCGCCATACACCAGCCACAGCGTTGCGGAGTTTTGGCCCAGCAGGTTCGAGCCCAGCGCCAGCAACCCCGTCAGCAGAATCCCCAGCCCCGGCCCGGCAAACACCAGCGCCCCGAGGCGTGGGCGGCCGGCGGCAATCGCCAACGGCTGGCTCAGGCTGGTGATCATCACCAGCGCCCAGGCGCTTGCCACACCCGTGCCGAAACGCAGCAGCAGGTGCGGCCAGAACCCGTGGGCCCAGTACGACGCCAGCGTCAGCAGCACACACAGCCACAGCCCGCCGTACAAGCGACCGCGTACGTGGTGATGGCTGCGCGCGAAGATCGAATCCACCGCGCCGACAAAGTAGCCCAGGTAATTCGCGGCAGCGATCAGTCCGGCGCCGGTCAAGTCGATCTGCCCCTCGCTGAGCAGATGCGGCATTTGCGGAGTGAGGGCGAAGCGGCCGATGCCCATCGCCATCATCAAGGCGACAAAGCTGGCAAGTAAGCGGATCAAAGGGGACATGGTCAGGTTTCCTGCGGGTCAGCGAATACTCTCAGGCTAAAGCGGATTGACTTTCTGTAAAAATGAATAATAGTGAGTAACTTGTTCAGTTTTGGAGAAAGGTATGGAGTTCAGTCAATTGCGCATCTTCCAGGCCGTGGCGGAAGAGGGCTCCATCACGCGGGCGGCTGACCGGTTGCACCGGGTGCCGTCAAACCTGTCTACGCGCCTCAAGCAAATGGAGGAGCAGCTCGGCGTAGAGCTGTTCGTGCGCGAGCGCCAGCGTTTGCAGCTTTCTCCTGCAGGTAAGGTGTTGTTGGACTACAGCACGCGTCTGCTGGCTTTGCACGACGAAGCCCACGGTGCCGTGCAAGGCGGGCAACCGGCGGGTGATTTTGTACTCGGCAGCATGTACAGCACGGCAGCCGTGCATTTGCCGAAGCTGCTCGCGCGTTATCACAAGGCTTACCCGATGGTGAACCTGCAGGTGCAATCGGCGCCCAGTGGCGAGTTGCTTGAAGGTCTGATTACCGGTCGCCTGGATGCTGCATTTGTGGACGGCCCGATCACGATCGCCACGCTGGACGGCGTGGCCTTGTGTGAAGAGCGCCTGGTGCTGATTTGCGAAGCCGACCATCCGCCAGTGCGCGGGCCGCAGGACGTCTCCGGCCGCGCAGTGTTCACCTTCCGACGCAGTTGCGCCTACCGGGCGCGGTTGGAAACCTGGTTTTCCCACGAGCGCGTGGCCATGGGCCGGGCGATTGAGATCGAATCCTATCAAGGCATGCTCGCCTGCGTGATCGCAGGCTCCGGCGTGGCGCTGATGTCTGAATCCATGCTCGACAGCCTGCCGGGCAAGGACAGCGTGTCCGTTCATCCGCTGACAGGGCCTTTCGCCACTGCTACCACTTGGCTGATGTGGCGAAAGGGTATGCTCGGCGCTAACCTCAATGCGTGGATCGACCTGCAGCAAGAGGGCAAGGCCGAGTTCCTGCCGGACACGCGCGCAATCGCTTGAACGATCTGTCAGGATTTTGATCAATCCAGTAATAGTTCGTTGTGGTTTCGTTCAAGCAATACGTAGGACTTCGGGCTACTATCAGTGTAGGAAAGGGCGACAGAACTTGCGCCTACCAGCATTACCCTCAAAGGGGGCAACCATGAAAGAGAAAATCCAGAACTGGCTCCACGACCTCGGTGTTGCACTGGGCTTGATCGAGCCGCCACTGCAGCCGGTGCCGATCCGCACCGACGATGAGCAGCGTCGTCCACGTCGCAGGTAATCTCCGGTCGCAACAGGATTAAAAGTGGGAGCGGGCTTGCTCGCGAATACAGTGTGTCAGTTAAGGTTAATATTGACTGACCCACCGTATTCGCGAGCAAGCCC
>NZ_JASCPP010000101.1:0-22406 GCF_029959745.1 Pseudomonas sp. PS01298
CCCTCCCACAGGTTGATGTGCGAATACCTCAAATGTGGGAGGGGCGGTGCGACGATTCGACTTGCCCCCGATGAGGCCCTCAAACCCACCACAAAAATATTTTGATGCTGCCCTATCACTTTCCGATTCTCGTTCGGCACATAGGCAATTGCGAATTACTTCCATTCAGGAGCCGCCCTATGTCCCGCACGCTAGACACCTTGTTGCGCCCCAGCCTGTTAGCCGTGGCGATTGCCCTTTGCACGCCGCTGGCGAGCACCGCGCTGATCGCCGCCGAGCAGTCCTCCAGCGTGCGCGCCTACAACCTGCCGGCTGCGCCGCTGTCCAGCACCCTGAACCAGATCGCCAGCCAGGCCGGCCTGGCCTTGACCCTCAACCCGGCGTTGGCATCGGGCAAGACCTCGGCGCCGGTCCAGGGCCAGTTCGATGCCCCGGGTGCGCTGCGTGAGGCACTGCGTGGCACCGGGCTGCAGCTGGAGCAAAGCAGTGCGGGGACTTATTCCCTGGTGGCGATCCCGGAAGGCGTGATGGCGCTGCCGGTCACCAACATCACCGGGCAAGAGGGCAACCAGGAAAGCGCCTGGGGCCCGGTGCAAGGCTACCTGGCCACACGCACCGCCGCCGGCACCAAGACCGACACCGCCCTGGTGGAAGCGCCGCGCTCGATCTCCGTGGCGACCCGCGAGCAGATGCAGGACCGCAACGTGCAGAACCTGGATGACGCGGTCAAATACATGCCCGGCATCGTGTCCGCCAGCTACGGCAGCGACACCCGTTATGACTGGATGCGCGTGCGCGGCTTCGAACCCACCCAGTTCCTCGACGGCCTGCCCCTGCCGCGCGGCGTGTATGCCAACCCCAAAGCCGAGACCTGGAACCTCGACCGCATCGCCCTGCTGCGCGGCCCGGCCTCGTCGGTGTATGGCCAGACCCCGCCAGGCGGCCTGCTGGACATGGTCAGCCGCCGTCCGAGCGCCGAATCGAGCAATGCCATCCAGGTGCAATACGGCAGTGACAACTACCGCCAGATCAACTTCGCCAGCACCGGCAAGATCGACGATGAAGGCCAGTTCCTCTATGGCGTCAGCGGCGTGGTGCGCGATGCCGGCACCCAGGTCGACCACATCGACAACAAGCGCTACAACATCGCGCCGAGCCTGACCTGGAACATCGACACCGACACCAAGCTGACCCTGCTGTCGCAGTTCACGCGTGACGATACTGGCACCACCAGTCAATTTCTGCCGATCCAAGGCACCAAGATCAAGCTCCCCCAAGGCGAGGTCTCCCACCACAAGAACCTCGGCGACCCCGACTATGAGTTCTACGACCGCACCTACTACGCCCTGGGTTATGCGTTCGAGCATCGCTTCAACGATACCTGGCAGTTCAAGCAAAACCTGCGCTATACCAAGTCTGAGCTGTCGTTCCAGCAACTGACGGTCGGTTCCTATATCTACTCCCCGGCTGACGCCACCGGCAATATCAGCCGCTCGAGCACCAACGTTGACGAGGACATCGGCCAGTTCGCAGTGGATAACAATTTCCAGGCTGACTTCGCCACGGGCGACATCACCCACACGGTACTGCTGGGCCTGGACCACCAGCGCACCGACACCTCCTTCCGGACGATCTACGGCACGGCGTCGAACATCAATATTTTCAACCCGATCAACACCGTGCCCACCCTGCGCCCGACGGACGTCACGCCGTACTACGACTACAACCAGAAAACCATCCAGACCGGCCTCTACGCACAAGACCAGATGGCCCTCGACAACTGGCGCCTGACCCTGGGTGGGCGTGAGGACTGGGTGCATCAGGGCACCACCTACTTCAACAAGCTGGACGCGACCAACACTGACCGCAGCAAGAACTTCAGCGGCAACGCGGCGCTCAGCTATGTGTTCGATTCGGGCTTCGTGCCCTACCTGTCGTACGCCGAGTCGTTCCAACCGGCGAGCAACGCCAGCGTCGACCCCGTCAAGTCGTACAAGCCCACCGAAGGCAAGCAATGGGAACTGGGGATCAAGTACCAGCCACCTGGCTCCAATACGCTGCTGAGTGCGGCGGTCTACGACTTGACCCAGAAAAACGTGCTGGTGACCCGGATCGGCGCGGGTAACCAATCGATCACCGACCAGGCCGGCGAAGTGAAGGTCAAGGGCCTGGAACTGGAAGCGGTGTCCGACGTGACCGAAAACCTCAAGGTCATCGCCGCCTACACCCTGTCCAAGTCCGAAGTGCAAACCGGTATCTACAAAGGCAACCGCCTGCAACTGATCCCCAACCAGCAAGCCTCGCTGTGGACCGACTACACCTGGCACACCGGTGTACTTGATGGCTTCGGCATCGGCTTCGGCGCGCGCTACACCGGCAATACCTACGGCGACCAAGGCAACACCTGGACGGGCAAGGCCAACGCCTACACCGTGTTCGACGGCGCGGTGCACTACGACCTCGGCCGCCTGGACAACAGCCTCAAAGGCGCCTCGGTAAAACTCAACGCCACCAACCTGTTCAACAAGGACTACATTTCCACCTGCGATGGCTCCTACTGCTACTTCGGCGACCAACGCAGCGTCGTCGCCAGTGCCACCTACCAGTGGTAATCGACTGAGTTAACCATCAGGCCGTCCTCCGGGGCGGCTTTGGTGCGCCTGAAGGCTGGAAAATGAAAAGTAAAACCATCCGCCGCTGGTCCTTTATCCACACCTGGAGCAGCCTGGTCTGCACGGTGTTCCTGCTGCTGCTCGCCCTGACCGGGCTGCCGCTGGTGTTCCACCACGAGATCGATCACCTGCTGGGCAACGAGCCAGAACTGGCGCAGATGCCCGCCGATACGCCGCAGCTCAACCTTGAACAGCTGGTGGCCAAAGCGCAGGCCCATCGCCCTGGCGAAGCCATGCAATACCTGGCGTGGGACGAGGACGACAAGAACGGCGTGATCGCAATCATGGCTGCGACGGCCGGCACCGAACCCAACTCGTCGCACACTTTCATGCTTGATGCGCGCACCGGCGACGCTGTCGAAATGCCGTCCGCGAATGGCGGGCTGACCCTGTTCCTGCTGCGCCTGCATGTGGATATGTTCGCCGGCCTGCCGGGCAAGTTATTGCTGGCGTTCATGGGCATTCTGTTTGTGCTGGCCATCGTGTCGGGCACGGTGCTGTACCTGCCTTTCATGCGCCGCTTGAAGTTCGCCACCGTGCGCCAGGACAAATCCACCCGCCTGCGCTGGCTCGACCTGCACAACCTGATCGGCGTGGTCACCCTGACCTGGGCGCTGGTGGTGGGCGTCACCGGCGTGATCAGCGCCTGTGCCGACCTGATCATCGCAGCCTGGCGCCAGGACAGCCTCAGCGCCATGATCGAGCCGTACAAACATGCCCCGCCGCTGACCCAGCGCGCGCCCGCCACCGAGCTGCTGAGCATTGCCGCCCAGGCCGCGCCCGGCATGCAGCCGGACTTCATTGCCTTCCCCGGCACGCGCTTTTCCAGCGAGCACCACTACGCGGTGTTCATGAAGGGCAGCACGCACCTGACCTCCCACCTGCTGACGCCGGTGCTGATTGACGCCAGCACCCTGGCCGTCACCGCCATCGCCGAACGGCCGTGGTACATGGACGCCATGGGCATGTCCCAGCCCCTGCACTTTGGCGATTACGGCGGCATGCCGATGAAAGTCCTCTGGGCGGTACTGGATGTGCTGACCATCATCGTGCTGATCAGCGGGATTTACCTGTGGATCGTCAGGCGCAAGGCGGGCAAGGCATGAAGCCACGGCAGTCGAATTTCTGGAAAGTGTTTGGCATTCCGCTGGGGATTGGCCTGCTCAGCGCCGCCGGGTTGTTTGCGGCGTTGCTGGGGGATGGGTGGTGGGATTCGCTCAGTTGGGTGGGGCTTGGGATACCTGCGGTGATCGGTGTATGGGCACTCCTGCGGAAGCCGGCTTGCCGGCGAAAACCCTGAGAGTAACGCGTCAAATCTGATGCACTGCGCTATCGTAAGCGTCCTTCGCGAGCCCGCTCGCCCCTCCAGAGGAATGCCCATGTCTGTGCCCAGCATGACCTTGTTCCACAATCCCGCTTCACCGTTTGTTCGCAAAGTTCGCGTGCTGCTGATCGAGACCGGCCAGCAGGACCGCGTGGCGCTGCACGGCTGCATGCCGACGCCGGTCAACCCGGATGCGCAGGTGGTGCAAGGCAACCCCGTGGGCAAGATCCCGGCCCTGCGCCTGGCTGACGGCAGCGTGTTGCACGACAGCCGGGTGATCCTCGATTACTTCGACCACCAGCATGTCGGCAACCCGCTGATCCCCCGCGACGGCTCGGCCCGCTGGCGGCGCCTGACCCTGGCCTCGATGGCTGACGGCATCATGGATGCGGCCGTACTGGTGCGTTACGAGTCGGCCCTGCGTCCGGCGGAAAAGCACTGGGCGCCGTGGCTCGACGAGCAACGCAACAAAATCCGCCGCACCCTCGCCGAGCTGGAACAGGATGCCATCGCCGAGCTGACCAGCCACTTCGACATCGCCTCGATCAGCGTGGCCTGCGCCCTCGCCTACCTCGACTTCCGCCACCCCGATATGCACTGGCGCGCGGCCAACCCACAGCTGGCCGCCTGGTACGCCGAGGTCAGCCAGCGACCTTCGATGCTGGAGACCCAGCCGCCGGTATAGCCCTGTTTCCACCTGACCCTGTGGTGAGCGGGCACCCTGTGGTGATCGAACTCCTTGTGGCGAGCGGGCTTGCCCCGCGTTGGGCTGCGAAGCGGCCCCATCAGGTCACCGCGTTTTATCCGATGAAACTCATCTCAGGTTTTGGGCTGCTGCGCAGCCCAACGCGGGGCAAGCCCGCTCGCCACAGGACACCCGCTCACGACAGGAGGCTCGCCCGCCACAACCATGGGGAACAGCCGGTTAATCCTCGCCACCAGCTGCGCCTTCACCCGCTGATCCTCACGCAAGCCGATCATTGCACGTCCTCCAGGTCGAACTGCAACGGCTCGGCGACCTTGCGCTTGCCCACGCCGTACCAATCCAATTTGCGCGTCAGCACCATCACCGTCCCCAGCAGGCCAAACAGCAACAGCGAGCCCATCAGCAGCGCGTAATCCTCGGCACTCAACAACCCGTACAACAAGCCATACAACGCCGCCAATCCAGCAGAAAAACCCAGGCCATGGGCGACGCTGCGCAGCACGTGGCACACATAAAATCCGATCAGCAACACACAGGCACTCGCCGAGATCAGGTAGGCCAGCGCAAAGCCCAGGTGCTCGGACAACGACAACAGCAGCAGGTAGAAAAACGCCAGTGCAAAGCCCACCAACGCATACTGGATCGGGTGCACCGCCAGGCTCTTGAGCACTTCGAAGAGGAAGAAACCGGCAAAGGTCAGGGCAATGAACAGCAGCGCGTATTTGATCGCGCGGTCGCTCTTGAGGTACTGGTCCACCGGATCGATGAAGTTCACGCCAAAGCTGCGGTTGTTGAAGTCGTTGCAGCCCTGGCTGTCCAGGCAGGTTTGCAGGGCCTGCTCAAGGTTGGTGGAGAAGAACGAAGTCTGCCAGCTGGCGCTGAAGCCTTGATCGGTGACCTCGCGCTGGGTCGGCAAGAAGTTGCCGATGAAGCTGGGGTGCGGCCAGTTGGAGGCGAGCGAGACCTGGCTGGTCTTGCCCACGGGCACCACTCGCAGTTGTTCGGTGCCTTGCAGGCGCAGGTCGAAAGCGAAGTCCACCACGGCCGGTTTTTTACTGTCCTGTTCGGGCAGCGCAACGTGCACGCCCTCTCCCAGCCAGTCCACTTGGGAGCCCGGCGAGAACTCCAGGCGCTGGCTGCCCAGCTCGAGTTTCAGCGCGTTTTCGATGCCACGAATATCACTGATGCCCACCGCCAGGAATGCCGGTTCGAAGCGGTAATCGGCAAAGTCTTCGGTGATCCCCAACTGCGCAGGCAGCTCGAAACGCCCGCTGATGCGGGTGTCGGCATGGAACAGCCGCGCCTGGTAGATGCCCCGGGCACGCAGTTCGGTTTGCACCTTGCCGTCGAGCTCGAAACGGTCCGGCAGGAAATACAGGCGACCGCGCTCCTCACGGGTGACCTCGTAGCGTTTGTTGAGCTTTTCATTGAGTTTCCACTCGCGCACGGTCTTGCGATACGGCACCACCATCACCGGTCCGGTGAGGCGCTGGGCATAGCTGGAGCTGCGCGCGATGTCCATCAGGACACCGTCGCGCAGTTGCTGGCGATCGCCGATAATGCCGTTGATCATCAGCAACGGAATCAGCAACAGCAGGATCAGCAGCGCAATCGCGCCAAGTTTGAAAAGCAGGCTGCGGTTCATGGGTCTCTCCCTGTTTTGATGGGCAGAGCATGAGCCGCGCGTGTGGGGGATTTATGTGGGCAATGTGGAGACTGTGTGGAGATGCAGCACCACCTGGACGCCACCCGGCACATTGCCGATCTGCAACGCGCCGCCGTGCAGCTTCATCACTTCCTCGACAAAGTTGAGGCCCAGGCCAGTGCTTTTGCGCCCGCTGGCCGGGCGTGGCAAGGAGTAGAATCGCTCGCTCAGGCGCGGCAAGGCGTAGTCGGGAATCGGCGCCGCCTGGTTGAACAGGCTGATCTGCACCGCGTGGTGCTGTGTCTGCGCACTGAACCTCAAGGTGCCGCCGGGCGGGGTGAAGTCCAGGGCATTCTCGAGCAGATTGCCCAGGGCCTGGCGAAGCAGAAAAGGTTCGCCGAACACCTTCACGTCGGCGCCGATCGTTTGTTCGATGTGCAGGCCGGCGCCTTCGATACGCGCGCATTGGGCCGTGAGAACCTCATCGACCAAGCCGGCCAACGGCAGGCTGACCTGTGCTTCCAGGCCCTGGCGTTGCTCCACTTGCGCCAGGTTCAGCAGGCGCTCGATCAACTGCTGCAGGCGCGCGCTCTCGCTGTCGATATTGCCGACGAAACGCTGCTGTTGCTCGCGGCTCATATCGCCCTGCAACAGCTCCGCCGCGCCGCGAATCGCGGCCAATGGGCTTTTCAATTCATGGGTCAGGGTGTGCACGTAATGCTCGACGTAGGCCTTGCCCTCCAGCTGCGTGCGCATATGCTCCACGGCGGTGGACAGCTGCTTGAGCTCGCCGCCGCGGTAGTGCGGCAACTCGGCACGCCGGCCTTCGCTGACCGCCTGCGCATAGGCCGTCAACCGGTGCAGGGCCCTGCTCAACCACCATGACAACACCGCCCCCAGCAACAGGCCGAGCACCACCAGCCCGGCGCCGTACCAGAGCAGCCGCCGCTCGGTGCGATCGACATACGGCTGCAGCGAGCTGTTGGGCTTGGCCACCGTGACCACGCCGATGATCTGGCCGTTATCGCGGATCGGCGCGCCCACGTGCATCACCGATGAGGCCGGGTCATCCAGTTCGCTGCGGGTGGAACGCGCGCCGTATTCGCCGCGCAGGGTCAGGTACACGTCGTTCCATTTCGAATAGTCCTGGCCCACCGCTTCGCCGCTGGAATCGAGCAGCACGGTGCCCTTGGCATCGGTCACGTAGATACGGTGGTTGACCTGGTTTTTCGGCAGGCCCCAGATGGTCGCACCCGGCTGGCGATTGCCGTAGGCCTTGAGCAGCTGCGGCCAGTGGCTCTGGCCGAGGGTGTGGTTTTTCACGTCATCGCGCAGGATCTCGGCCAACAGGTTGGCGGTGTCCACCAGGGTTTCTTCGGTGGACTGGCGCACGCCGGGGCGGATTTCCTTCATCACCGTGCTAAGCACGAAGTAGCCGGTCAGGCCGATGAACAGCGCATACACCAGGAAAATCCGCAGCCCCAGGCGCATCAGCTGTTGCCCGGGCTGTAGCTGTAGCCGAGGCCGCGATGGGTCTGGATCGGCTCGGCGTCCGCCGCAATGCCACGCAATTTGCTGCGCAGGCTTTTGATGTGGCTGTCGATATTGCGCTCGTAGCCGGCATCCGCCGCCACGCCCACCGCGTCCAGCAACTGCTCGCGGCTGAACACCCGCTCGGGTTGTTCCAGCAGGCTCTGCAGCAGGCGGAACTCGTGGCGCGTGAGGCTCAGGGGCTGGCCGCGATAACTGATCTGCATGCGCTCCAGGTCAACCTGGAACACGGCGGGGGCCACGCCAGGGCCGACCCTCTTGAGGATCGCCCGCACCCGCGCCGCCACTTCCCGCGGGCTGAACGGCTTGACCACATAATCGTCGGCGCCGATCTCCAGGCCCACCACCCGGTCGATCTCGCCATCGCGCGCACTCAGGAACATCACCGGCACTTCGCTGAAACGCCGCAATTGCTTGCAGGTCTCAAAGCCGGTGATATCCGGCAGGCCGATGTCGAGGATGATCAGGTCGGCCGGTGTTTGCCGTTGATAGGCCAGCGCTTCCTGGCCAAGGCTCAGCCAGGTGGTGGTGAAGCCCTCACCTTGCAGGGCAAAGATCAGCGTGTCGGCTATCGCCGCTTCGTCTTCGACAATCAGGATGTGCGGCATGGGTTCGATCAGCAGTCCGGTTTGTCAGCGGTATAGCGACGGGCCGGGTTCACCGCTGCGCCAAACTCGCGCAGGGCCTTGGCGCCAATCAGCAACGGGTAGTTGAAGCTGCTGCGGTCGGTCAGGTTGACCTCGACGGTGCGCTTGACGTCGCCCAGGCACATTTCCAGGTCGATCACCGGACGCTTGGCCACGCTGGCTTCGTCCTTGTCGTCGTCTTCGTCGGCGCGGCTCTTGATCTTGCTGATGCGCGACACTTTGTGTTCGTAGACTTTGTTGCTGGCGTCCTTGCCGCCGAGGCGGAAGCGCACCCAATCGTCGCCATCACGGGTGAAGGTCTCGATGTCACGGGCCGACAGCGAAGCGGTCAGCGCGCCGGTGTCCATCTTGGCCTTGAAGGTTTCGCCGATCTCCGGCAACTGGATGTATTCGTAGCGACCGTAAAGGGTCGGCTCGGCAGCCATGACGGGCAGGGCAACCAGGGCGAGCGAGGCAAGGAGCAGTTTCACGAAGTGGTTTCCTCGGAAAGAAGTAGGCGGATTCTAGACCGCAAAGGGGGCACTTAGTTAGCTGATCCGAGCATACCCGGCACATTGTGAAACATTCGTCCGGTGATTTGAGATTTGGCCTGCAGACCAAGCTCTCTTATCATGACCCGCCCACACGATCCCAAGAGTTGCTTATGCGCCGCCTGCTCACCGGCTGTTTCGTTACCTTGCTGCTGTTGCTCAACACCCTGGTGCTGTTCGGGCCGTTGATGGTGTTTGCCCTGCTCAAGCTGGTGGCTCCCGGACGTTTTCGCGACTACGCATCCTGGGCGGTAATGTGGATCGCCGAGACCTGGGCCGAGATCGACAAGCTTATTTTCTCGTGGTGCATCCCGACCCGCTGGGACATTCGCGGCGGCGGCGACCTGCGTGGCGACACCAGCTACCTGGTGATCAGCAACCACCAATCGTGGGTGGATATCCCCGCGCTGATCCAGGCCCTCAACCGGCGCACGCCGTTCTTCAAATTCTTCCTGAAAAAAGAACTGATCTGGGTGCCCTTCCTCGGCCTGGCCTGGTGGGCGCTGGATTACCCGTTCATGAAGCGCTACACCAAGGCTTTCCTGGCCAAGCACCCCGAGCTGGCCGGCCAGGACCTGAAGATCACCAAAGAGGCGTGCGAGCTGTTCAAGCGCCAGCCGGTGACGGTGGTCAATTACCTGGAAGGCACGCGGTTCACCCCGGCCAAGCGCAAGCAGCAGGACTCGCCGTTCGAGCGTCTGCTCAAACCCAAGGCGGGTGGCGTGGCGTTTGTATTGGCGGCGATGGGTGAACAACTGGACGCCGTGCTCGACGTTACAGTCGTCTATCCCCAGGAGAGGATCCCGGGCTTCTGGGACTTGATCTGCGGCTCGGTGCCGACGGTGATCATCGATATCCAGACCCGCGAGCTGGATCCGGCGTTGTGGCAGGGCGATTACGAAAACGATCCGGTGTTTCGCCAGACCGTCCAGAACTGGGTGAACCAGCTCTGGCTGGAGAAAGACGCGCGCATCGCCCAACTGCGCGCGGAAAACCCTTAACTGCCGGTGCCCCATGCCTGGGCCAGTTTGCCCAACACGGAGCTGCTGGCGCCCTGGCCGCCCAGGTACTGCAGGATCACCGGGGCAAACTGGCCGACCATGCCGCTGTCCATGCCCAGGGCGCTGAACGCGGTGTTCAGGTCATTGGTGTTTTTCACATTACCCAGCAGGCCATCCAGGCCGCTGGTCTTGCTGCCGCCGGTCTGGCCGAGCATCCCGCTCAAGGCCCCGAGGCTGCCCAACGCGTTGTTGCCCGAGAGCTGATCCAGACCCGGCACGCTCTTGCCCAGTTGCGAGTAGTCGGTGCTGCTCAGTTGGTTCTTGGCCAGGCCGAGCATGGCGCCGGTGCCGCCGACCGCTTGCTCGGGGGTGACATTCAGTTGGGAGGTCAATGCGCTCAGCAGGCCGGCCGTCTCGGACGACGGTGCGGCGGCAGCGGCTTTGTTGTTGCCCCCCTGCATGCCGGAAATGGCATTGGCCGCATCGCCAAGGCTGAACCCTGCGGCGAACACCGGGCCGGCCGCCAGGGTCATCAGGCAGGAAAGGGCGAAACTGCGTGAAATCTTCATCGAAACAACCTCTGGATATAGGTGCGAAAGCAGGCGTTTGACTGGGTAGCCCGGGGGATTGTTCCCAGTGCATCCAATCCCCCGCCTGCTGCGTATAACCCCCACACACCTGTTGAGGACGACGCCGGTGAATGGAACGCACGCGCAACCTGGACTACCCTCTGCCTGCCACCGCTTGCACGTGCAGTCCCACCGCCCTGTCGCCAGGGCCTGGAGAAGCCCTATTTCGACTTCCGACGCTGACCCGCTGCGGCCCCTGCTGGCCCAATGCGCCTTGGGCAACCGCCAGGCGTTCGAAACCCTCTACCGTACGGTTTCACCGCGGCTGCACGGCGTTGCCTTGCGTTTCATGGGCCGCCCGGACCTGGCTGAAGAGGTGCTGCAGGAAGCCTTCGTGCGTATCTGGTACAACGCCTCGCGCTACGAGGCCCACCTGGCGGCGCCGATGACCTGGATGGTGAACATCACCCGCAACCTGGCCATCGACCAACTGCGCAAACGCCGTGAACAACCGTTGGCAGATGGCCAACAGGACGCCCTGCTCGATGACGGCCCCAGTACCTTCGAACAGCTCGACAGCGAGCGCGAGGCCCGCGCGCTGAACCGCTGCCTCGACACGCTCGACGGCATGCAGCGCCAATCGATCACCGTGGCTTACTTCCAGGGCCTGTCGTGCTCGGAATTGGCCGACCATCTGGCCGCGCCGCTGGGTTCGGTCAAGTCCTGGATTCGTCGCGGCATGGAACGCCTGCGCAGGTGCCTTGAATCATGAACTACCAGACCACTCCCCTGCGCCGCGCCCTGGCGGGCGACTACGCCATCGGCCTGATGCCCGCTACCGCCCGCCGCCGTTTTGAGGCGCTGCTGCTCGACGACGCCGCATTGCGCGTGGAACTCGGCCATTGGCAGGCGGCCCTGGCCAGCCTGACCGGGACCCTGCCCGAACGGCCGGTGCCCGATCACGTGTGGGAAGGCATCCAGGCGCGGATCGAGCCGCAGGTGTTGCACCTGCCGGCGAAGAAACCGTTGTGGCTGAACCTGCGGCTATGGGCGGCCGCCTTCGGGATTGTCATCGCGGTGCTGGTGGGCGTGCTGTACCAGCGCGATCTGGGCGTGGAATACAACGCCACACTCGTCGCTGCCAACCAGCAACCGGCGCTGCAGATCAAGGCGTTTGCCGATCACCTGCAAGTGGAGCCGCTGGCGTTGGCCGCACTGGAGCCGACGCGCGACCTGGAATTGTGGGCCATCCAGCCCGGTGGCAAACCGATCTCGCTGGGCCTGGTGCCGACGGCAGGCAGGGGCCGGATTCAGCTGAGCCCGGCACAGCAAGCCTTGCTTGCCGCACCGCTGACCCTGGCCGTGAGCCTGGAGCCGCGCGGCGGTTCGCCCACCGGGCAGCCGACCGGACCGGTGCTGTATCAGGGCCAATTGGCATCACTTTGAGCGCCAACCGGTTCAGGAACCCATCGCGTAAACCAGGGTCCATGACAGGACTGAAAGCCCTGTCAGGACCCTCTTCATGAGCGCGACACGCCCCACCATCATCGAGCCCAAACCCCCTTTCTGGAGCCGTCCGCGCCTGTTCATCGGCGTCTGCGTGGCCGTGATCGCCGGCCTCGGCGGCGCGTTCTACACCCAGGACAACGTCAAGTCCGCCGCCACCCTGGTGACCACCACCCAGCAGCCGGCGGCGCAGGTCATGGCGCACAAGGATTACCTCGAAGTCGAACCGATCGCCACAACAGCGCCCGAGCCCGATCGCAGCCTGGAACTGTGGGCCATGCCCGAAGGGGGCAAACCGGTCTCCCTGGGGCTATTGCCGGAGGACGGCAAAGGCATCATCGGCCTCAACCCGCGCCAACAGGCAAGCATCCGCCAGCCGGTGGCGTTGCTGGTGAGTTCGGAGACCAAGGGCGGCTCGTTGAGCAAACAGCCGACAGGGCCGACGGTGTATCAGGGCGCGCTGGCGGTGCGGTGAGTTGGCCTTTTGCGTGTCTCGCGATAAAAGCCCACCAGTTAATCGCGATCTGTTCTAGAAAACTGTGATTTCTCACAGTAGCCGTCGACGCAAAACCACCCGCAGCATAAAGCCTCCCGCGCGCCACAGGAGGTGGGCCATGAAAAGCGCAATGTCTGCAGGTGTGTTCGTCACGATCGCACTGATGAACCCTGCCCACGCGGCGGCAACTTCCACCTGCCCGCCGATCCAGGACATCAAGCAAACGGCAATGGCCAACGGCGGTTACCGCTACGAAACCTCACAGCCTGACGGGCTCACCTGGACAGGCGAAAACCCGCAGGCGGCGGTGTCGGACCTGACTGACTCGACCTTCCACGATGCCCGTTACGACATGAACAGCAAGGCCGTCATTTGCACCTACAAAGGCCCCATGAATAACGACGCCAGCGTTTCGGTAACGGCACCTGTCGTTGATTGGAACCTTACGCCCACCAGAGGCGAGTGGAGAGGCACCTATTGCGAAGCCCTGGACCGTTCCAGGTGTGAATTTACGCACCACTGAAAAGGGCGACTTGAAGTCGCCCTTTTTTATTACGCCGCGCTGAACAACTTATGCGGATCGATCACAAATTTCTTCGGCACACCCGCATCGAACTCGCCGTATCCGCGCGGTGCATCATCCAGGCTAATCACCTGCACACCGACGATCTCGGCAATGTTGATACGGTCCCACATGATCGCCTGCATCAGCTGGCGGTTGTACTTCATCACCGGCGTCTGCCCGGTGTGGAAGCTGTGGGATTTGGCCCAGCCCAGGCCAAAGCGAATGCTCAGGCTGCCCATTTTCGCGGCGGCGTCGACGGCGCCCGGGTCTTCGGTCACGTAGAGGCCGGGGATACCGATCTTGCCCGCCACGCGCACCACGCCCATCAGCGAGTTGAGCACGGTGGCCGGGGCCTCCGCCTTGGCGCCTTCATGGCCGTGGCCACGGGCTTCGAAGCCTACGGCGTCGACGGCGCAGTCCACTTCCGGCTCGCCCAGCAGCGCGGCGATCTGTTCGTGCAGCGGGGTGTCGTTGGACAGGTCGGCAATCTCAAACCCCTGGGCCTTGGCGTGGGCCAGGCGGATCGGGTTGACGTCACCGATGATCACCACCGCCGCGCCCAGCAGGCGTGCCGAGGCCGCTGCAGCCAGGCCGACCGGGCCAGCGCCGGCGATGTAGACGGTGCTGCCAGGGCCGACACCGGCCGTCACGGCGCCGTGGTAACCGGTAGGCAGGATGTCGGAGAGGCAGGTCAGGTCGCGGATTTTCTCCATGGCCTTGTCGCGGTCCGGCAGTTTCAGCAGGTTGAAATCGGCGTATGGCACCAGCACGTACTCGGCCTGGCCGCCGGTCCAGTCGCCCATGTCGACATAGCCATAGGCGCCCCCCGCACGTGCCGGGTTGACGGTCAGGCAGACGCCGGTGTGTTGCTCCTTGCAGGAACGGCAGCGGCCGCACGCCACGTTGAAGGGGACGGAGACCAGGTCACCGATCTTGAGGTTTTCGACGTCGCTGCCCTTCTCGATCACTTCGCCGGTGATCTCGTGACCGAGTACCAGGCCGGTCTGGGCGGTGGTGCGGCCGCGCACCATGTGTTGGTCGGAGCCGCAGATGTTGGTGGAGACCACGCGCAGGATGACGCCGTGCTCGATCTTCCTGCCACGGGGGTCTTGCATTTTGGGATAGTCGATTTTCTGTACTTCGACCTTGCCGTTGCCGAGATACACGACACCACGATTACCAGACATGCTTTCACCTCGCTGTTGTTTTTATGGAACCGCGTTGCCCAGGCAGGCAGCGCGTAAAGTGCTCGGGTACAGATGCTGTTCTTGCGTTGTTGCTTATGGCCTCATCGCGGGCAAGCCCGCTCCCACATTCGACCGGGTTCCACCTTTGGAATGCATTCCAAAGGTGGGAGCTGGCTTGCCTGCGAAGGCGTCCGTCAGAGCACCACCGTGCGATTGGCATTCAAAAACACCCGCCGCTCAATGTGGTACCCCACTGCCCGGGCCAATGTCAGGCCTTCGATATCGCGCCCCTTGGCAATCAAATCCTCCGGATAGTGGCTGTGATCCACCACCTCCACGCCCTGGGCGATGATCGGGCCCTCGTCCAAATCGTTGTTGATGTAATGCGCCGTGGCGCCGACCAATTTCACGCCCTTGTTGTAGGCCTGGTGATAGGGCTTGGCGCCCTTGAATCCCGGCAGCAACGAGTGATGGATATTGATCGCCTTGCCATCCAACTTGCGGCACAGCTCCGGCGACAGCACTTGCATGTAGCGCGCAAGGATCACCAGCTCTGCCCCCGTGTCTTCCACCACTTGCCACACCTGCCGCTCCTGGGACGGTTTGTCATTGGGGTCGAGGGGGAAATGGTAGTAGGGAATCTGGTGCCAGTCGGCCAAAGGCTTGAGATCGGGGTGATTGGAGACCACCGCGACCACATCCATCGACAGCTGGCCGATGCGCTGGCGGTACAGCAGGTCATTCAGGCAGTGGTCGGCCTTGGAGACCATGATCACCACTTTTGGCCGGTAGTTCGGCGCCGTCAGCTCGAAGATCATGCCAAAGGCTTCACCGCGCGTGGCCAGGCCATCGCGGAAAGCCTGCTCGTCAAAGCCGTCGGGCTGGCGGAATTCCACGCGGATAAAAAATCGGCCCGAGAGGCGGTCATCGAACGAATGGTGCTCGGTGACGTAGCACCCCTGCTCGAACAGATAGCGGGTGACCGCGTCCACCGTGCCGAGCACGCTGGGGCAGTCGGCGGTCAAAATCCATGTATCGGGTGCGCGGCTCATAGTGCATGACTCCTTGATCGTTCCCACGTTCTGCGTGGGCATGCCGCCATGGACGCTCTGCGTCCGCTCTTGGGACGCAGGGCGCCCCGGGATGCATTCCCACGCGGAGCGCGGGAACGATCATGTCAGGCTTGAACGTTGAGGCCGAATTCGGCCGAGGCATCCTGCAGCCACAACCACCAGTAGTCCGAGAAGCTGCGACGAATCACCAGCTCCCAGGTGTCTTCAGCGGTATGGCGGATCACCAGTTGCGACTTGGCGAACACCGTGCCCACCGCCTTGCCCACCGGGAAGTTGTTGGGGTGTACGTCGTAGCTGGTGGACTTCATGAGCACGTCGCGCACATTCGGGCCGCTGAGCTCGAGGATCTGCTGGCCGCCGCTGACGTTGACGATCTGGATATGCAGCTCGCCCAGCGCCTCGCGCAAACTTTTCTCGGCGGCGAACTCTTCACCGCTCGGCACGACCAGTAGCCACTCATCCGGGCCGAGCCATTGCAGGCTGGTTTCGCCGTTGACGATCACTTGCAGGGCGCCAGGCAACTCGATGCCCAGGGCCTTGTGCACGCCGGCGGCGAAGGCGGCATCGTGGCCATCGCCACGGATGGTCAGGTGGCCGAGGAGTTTCTTTTCGCGCACGGTCACGCCGGCATTCTTGCGGCCCTTGCCGACCAGGCTGGCGAGGTCGGCATGGTGCAGCGACGACTCGGCCTTGGCGCCGGTGGTGGGGCGTTGTTGGTAAACATTGGCTGCTGTCATAAAGCACCTGTGTTGAATTTGATCGTTCCCACGCTCTGCGTGGGAATGCCACCATGGACGCTCTGCGTCCGCTCTTTGGGCGCAGAGCGCCCCGGGATGCATTCCCACGCGGAGCGTGGGAACGATCAGGTGTCAGATGTTCTGGCGCTCGCCTTTCGGGTCAAAGAACACCGAAGACACGATCTCCGCCTCGATCACGCTGCCGTCGGCCTGCGGCGAAAACACCCGCTCGCCGATGCGCTTCAAGCCGCCCTTCACCACCGCCATCGCAAACGAATAACCCAGCGAGTTGTGCGCATAACTTGAGGTGACGTGGCCAACCATCTTCATCGGGATCGTCTGCTTCGGATCGAACACCAGTTGCGCGCCTTCCGGCAGCCACACGTTCGGATCGATCGGCTTCAAGCCCACCAGTTGCTTGCGCTCTTCGCGCACGCAGTCTTCACGGTTCATCCCGCGCCAGCCGATCCACGAGAACGGCTTGGTGCGACCGACACACCAACCCATGTTCAGGTCGTCCGGGGTCATCGAGCCGTCGGTATCCTGGCCGACGATGATGAAGCCCTTCTCGGCCCGCAGCACGTGCATGGTCTCGGTGCCGTAGGGCGTGAGGTTGTACTTTTTGCCGGCCTCGACGATTTTCTCCAGCACACCCATCGCATAGTCGGCCTGCACGTTGACTTCGTACGACAGCTCACCGGTAAACGAGATGCGGAACACCCGCGCCGGCACACCGCCGACCAGGCCTTCCTTCCAGGTCATGAACGGGAAGCCGTCCTTGTCCAGGTCGATGTCGGTCACCTCACTCAACAGCTTGCGGCTGTTGGGACCAGACAGGGTCATGGTCGCCCAGTGGTCGGTGACCGAAGTGAAGTAAACCTTGAGATCTGGCCACTCGGTCTGCTGGTAGATTTCCAGCCACTGCAGCACGCGCGCGGCGCCGCCGGTGGTGGTGGTCATCAGGAAATGGTTGTCGGCGAGGCAGGCGGTGACGCCGTCGTCGAAGACCATGCCGTCTTCCTTGCACATCAGGCCGTAGCGCGCCTTGCCCACATCGAGCTTGGTCCACGCGTTGGTGTAGATGCGGTTGAGGAACTCACGCGCGTCCGGGCCCTGGATGTCGATCTTGCCGAGGGTGGATGCATCGAGCAGGCCGACACTGTCGCGCACGGCCAGGCACTCGCGCTTCACGGCGGCGTGCAGGTCTTCACCGTTACGCGGGAAGTACCACGGGCGTTTCCACTGGCCGACGTCTTCAAACTCGGCGCCGTTTTTCACGTGCCAGGCCTGCAACGCGGTGTAGCGCACCGGCTCGAAGATGTGCCCACAGTGGCGGCCCGCGACGGCGCCGAAGGTCACCGGCGTGTAGTTGGGACGGAACATGGTGGTGCCCATCTGCGGGATGGTCACGTTCAGCGAACGGGCGGCGATGGCCAGGCCATTGACGTTGCCCAGCTTGCCCTGGTCGGTGCCGAAGCCCAGCGCGGTGTAGCGCTTGACGTGCTCGACCGACTCGAAACCTTCGCGGGTCGCGAGTTCGATGGCGGCGGCGGTGACGTCATTCTGCAAATCCACAAATTGCTTGGGCGCCCGCGCGGTAGCTTTCTCATGGGGCACCTGGAACAACGCCAGTGTCGGCTCTTCCAGACGGCTCAAGGCTTTCGGCAAGGTGCCTTCCACCGGCGCGAAACCGGCGTCGCTGGACGCGCGCACGCCGCCTTCAAAACCATCCGCCAGGGAATCGCCGAGGCCGTAGACGCCGTTGATACCACCGACGCACACGCGCTTCTGCGGCGCTTCGCCCGGGACGAAGCCGAGGATGTCTTCACGCCAGGTCGGCTTGCCGCCCAGGTGCGAAGCCAGGTGGACCACCGGGCTGTAGCCGCCGGAGCTGGCGACCAGGTCGCAGTCCAGCCACTCGCCGGGGCTGGTGACTTTATGCGCCTTGACGTCGATGGCCGCCACGCGGGCGCCGGTCACGTGCTTGCTGCCACGGGCCTCGATCACGGCGCTGCCGGTGAGGATGCGAATGCCTTTGGCGCGGGCTTCTTCCACCAGCGCGCCGCGTGGGTTGTGACGCGCATCGGCCACGGCGACCACTTGCAGGCCAGCGTCGAACCAGTCCAGCGCCACGCGATAGGCGTGGTCGTTGTTGGTCGACAGCACCAGCTTCTTGCCCGGCGCCACGCCGTAGCGGCGCACGTAAGTCGAGACCGCACCGGCGAGCATGTTACCCGGCACATCGTTGTTGCCGTACACCAGCGGGCGCTCGCACGCGCCGGTCGCCAGCACCACGCGCTTGGCACGCACACGGTGGATACGCTGGCGCACCTGGCCGATCGGCGCACGGTCGCCGAGGTGATCGGTAAGGCGCTCGTGAATGGTCAGGAAGTTATGGTCGTGGTAGCCGTTGACGGTCGCGCGAGGCAGCAGCACCACGTCCGGCAGGGCTTTCAACTCGGCGATGACGCTGGCAACCCACTCGGTGGCCGGCTTACCGTCGAGGCTTTCGCGCGAATCCAGCAACGAGCCGCCGAACTCTTCCTGCTCGTCGGCGATGATCACGCGGGCACCGCTGCGCGCGGCGGCCAGTGCAGCGGCCAAACCGGCAGGGCCGGCGCCGACAATCAGCACGTCGCAGTGACGGTTCATGTTGTCGTAGGTGTCCGGGTCATTCTCGGTCGGCGAGCGGCCCAGGCCGGCAGCCTTGCGGATGTACTTCTCGTACGTCATCCAGAACGACTGCGGGTACATGAAGGTTTTGTAGTAGAAACCCGGCGGCATCAGCTTGCCGCCGACCTTGCCGAGAATGCCCATCATGTCGTTGTTGACGCTCGGCCAGCCGTTGGTGCTGGTGGCGACCAGGCCTTGGTACAGCGCCTGTTGGGTAGCGCGCACGTTGGGAATCTGGGTGGCTTCGGTGGCGCCGATCTGCAGCACCGCGTTCGGCTCTTCGGCACCGGCGGCAAAGATCCCGCGCGGGCGGGAATACTTGAAGCTTCGACCGATGATGTCGACGCCGTTGGCCAGCAGGGCTGCGGCCAGGGTGTCGCCTTCAAAGCCTTTGTAGCTCTGGCCATTGAAGCTGAAGCTCAGCACTTTGTTCCGGTCGATCCGGCCACCGTTGGAAAGGCGATTGATCTGGCTCATACCTTCTCTCCAGAAGCCTTGGCGGTGAATTGCGGCTTGGTGCCTATCTTGTAGGTTTCAAGAATTTCGTAGGTCACGGTGTCGCGGGTGGCGTTGAAATACTGGCGGCACCCGGCGGCGTGGATCCACAGCTCGTGGTGCAGGCCACGCGGGTTATCGCGAAAGAACATGTAGTCGCCCCACTCTTCGTCGGTGCAGGCGTTCGGGTCCAGCGGGCGCGGGATATGTGCCTGGCCGGACGCGTGGAATTCCTCTTCGGAGCGCAGCTCAAAGCAGTGAGGACAGAAGATATGCAACATAGGGAATTTCTCCTGTTAGTGAGCGACGGCTGCAGCGCCGTGTTCATCGATCAACGCACCGTTGTGGAAACGGTCGATGGAGAAAGGCGCTGCCAGCGGGTGCATTTCACCCTTGGCGAGGCTGGCGGCAAACACGTTGCCTGAGCCCGGCGTGGCCTTGAAGCCACCGGTGCCCCAACCGCAGTTGAAGAACATGTTCGGGACCGGGGTCTTGGAGATGATCGGGCAGGCGTCCGGCGTGGTGTCGACGATGCCGCCCCATTGGCGGTTCATGCGCACGCGCGACAGCACCGGGAACATCTCGACGATGGCCTGGATGGTGTGTTCGATCACCGGGTAAGAGCCGCGCTGGCCGTAGCCGTTGTAGCCGTCGATACCCGCGCCGATCACCAGGTCGCCCTTGTCGGACTGGCTGATGTAGCCGTGCACGGCGTTGGACATGATCACGCTGTCGATGATCGGCTTGATCGGCTCCGACACCAGCGCCTGCAACGGGTGGGATTCGATCGGCAGGCGAAAGCCCGCGAGCGAAGCCATGTGCCCGGAATTACCGGCGGTGACCACGCCGACGCGCTTGGCGCCGATGAAGCCCTTGTTGGTCTCCACGCCGATGCACACGCCGTTTTCCTTGCGGAAACCGATCACTTCGGTCTGCTGGATCAAGTCCACGCCGAGTGCATCAGCGGCGCGGGCAAAGCCCCAGGCCACGGCATCGTGACGGGCCACGCCGCCGCGCCGTTGCACGGTGGCGCCCATCACCGGGTAGCGGGTGTTTTTCGAGCAGTCGAGGTACGGGATCTCATCGGCCACTTGCTTGGCGTTGAGCAGTTCGCCGTCCACGCCGTTGAGGCGGTTGGCACTCACGCGGCGCTCGGAATCGCGGATGTCCTGCAGGGTGTGACACAGGTTGTAGACGCCACGCTGGGAGAACATCACGTTGTAGTTCAGGTCCTGGGACAAACCTTCCCAGAGTTTCATCGCGTGTTCGTAGAGGTGCGCCGACTCGTCCCACAGGTAGTTGGAACGCACGATGGTGGTGTTGCGCGCGGTGTTACCGCCGCCCAGCCAGCCTTTCTCGACCACGGCCACGTTGGTGATCCCGTGTTCCTTGGCCAGGTAGTAGGCGGTCGCCAGACCATGCCCGCCACCGCCGACGATGACCACGTCATAGACCTTTTTAGGGGTCGGCGTGCGCCACATCTTCTGCCAGTTTTCGTGGTGGCTGAGTGAGTGCTTGAAGAGGCCGAAGCCCGAGTAGCGTTGCATAGTCATTACTCCAAAACCGCGCTCAGCGATAAACCGGGAAATCAGCGCACAGGGCAGACACGTGCTTGGCCACGTTGGCCTCGACGTCGGCGTCGCCGAGGTTGTCGAGGATGTCGCAGATCCAGCCGGCCAGTTCGATGCACTGCGGCACTTTGAAACCACGCGTGGTCACCGCCGGGGTGCCGATACGCAGGCCCGAGGTCACGAACGGCGACTGCGGGTCATTCGGCACGGCGTTCTTGTTGACGGTGATGTGGGCGCGACCGAGGGCGGCGTCCGCCTCTTTGCCGGTGAGGCCCTGGCGGATCAGGCTGACCAGGAACAAGTGGTTGTCAGTGCCGCCGGACACCACATCGTAGCCCCGCTTGATAAACACCTCGGCCATGGCCTGGGCGTTGTCGATGACCTGTTGCTGGTAGGCCTTGAAGCCGGGCTCCAGCGCTTCCTTGAAGCACACGGCCTTGCCGGCGATCACGTGCATCAGCGGGCCGCCCTGGGCGCCGGGGAATACCGCGGAGTTGAGTTTTTTCTCAATCTCTTCGTTGGACTTGGCCAGGATCAAACCGCCACGCGGGCCGCGCAGGGTCTTGTGGGTGGTGGTGGTGACCACATCAGCGTACGGCAGCGGGTTCGGGTACAGGCCAGCGGCAACCAGGCCGGCGACGTGAGCCATGTCGACGAAGAGCAGCGCCCCGACCTTGTCGGCAATCTGGCGAAAACGGGGGAAATCCAGGGTCTTGGAGTACGCGGAGAAACCGGCGACGACCATCTTCGGCTTGTGCTCCACCGCCAGGCGCTCGACTTCGTCGTAGTCGATCAGGCCGGTGTCGGTGTTGATGCCGTATTGCACCGCGTTGTACAGCTTGCCCGAGGACGACACCTTGGCGCCGTGGGTCAGGTGACCGCCGTGGGCCAGGCTCATGCCGAGGATGGTGTCACCGGCGTTCAGCAGCGCCAGGTACACCGCACTGTTGGCGGACGAGCCGGAGTGCGGCTGCACGTTGGCGTAATCGGCGCCGAACAGCTGCTTGGCGCGTTCGATCGCCAGCACCTCGACCTTGTCCACGTGCTCGCAGCCGCCGTAGTAGCGCTTGCCCGGGTAGCCTTCGGCGTATTTGTTGGTGAGGCCGCTGCCCTGGGCTTCCATCACGCGTTTGCTGGTGTAGTTCTCCGACGCGATCAGCTCGATATGATCTTCCTGGCGCTGCTCCTCGGCATTCATGGCCGCCAGCAGTGCGTCGTCATATCCCTGGATCTGGTCTTTTTTGCTGAACATCGCGTCTCTCCCAGCCTTTCGTATTGTTGAGGCCCTCGCAGGGCCCTTTGATGCGATGGTAGGGCTGGCGCCCGCAGGTCAAATGCCTACGGACGCCACGCAAAGGTGCGTTTACGACATTAGATGAGCGACACGAAACAAATGTGGGAGCGGGCTTGCTCGCGAATGCGGCGGGTCAGCCAATACATGGGTTAACTGACCCACCG
>NZ_JASCPP010000102.1:0-21610 GCF_029959745.1 Pseudomonas sp. PS01298
CTGGGGTGGCGCCTTAAGTTTGTACCATCCATACCCCAATGTGGGAGGGGGCTTGCTCGCGAAAGCGCTGTTTCAGTCGATATTTCCGATAACTGACACACCGCCTTCGCGAGCAAGCCCGCTCCCACATTTTTTGATCGGTGTGAAGCCTGGGGTTAGGTTGCGCGGTTGAAATCGCTGAGCCTTGCGCCGCAAGCATGGACGACCCATCCCCCAATGTGGGAGCGGGCTTGCCCGCGAAAGCGCTGGTTCAGTCGCTATTTCCGGTAACTGACACACCGCCTTCGCGAGCAACCCTACTCCCACCCCGTCGGTGTGTGTCTCGGCTCAATCACGCAGTCATCGTATAACTTCTGCTTGACACCTCTCGAAAACCTCGCAAATATTCGCTCCAATGTTGTACGACGACGTACGACAAATAATAAAAACAACAAAAAGGGAGCTTCACTGTGAGTCAATTCGCCCGCAATTCCTCCGCGCGTATCGGCCTGATCGGTCTTGGCAGCCTGGCATTGACCCTGCCCCTCGGTGCCCAGGCAGAAGGTTTTCTCGACGACGCCAAGGCCACGCTCAACCTGCGCAACGCCTACTTCAACCGCAACTTCACCAACCCGACCAACCCCCAGGCCAAGGCCGAAGAGTGGACGCAGAACTTCATTCTCGACGCCAAGTCCGGCTACACCCAGGGCGCTGTCGGCTTCGGGATCGACGTGCTGGGCCTGTACTCGCAGAAGCTCGATGGCGGTAAAGGCACCGCCGGCACCCAACTGTTGCCAACGCACGACGATGGCCGCCCCGCCGACAACTTCGGGCGCCTGGGCGTAGCGCTGAAAACCAAGCTGTCGAAGACCGAACTGAAAGTCGGCGAATGGATGCCGGTGCTGCCGATCCTGCGCTCCGACGACGGCCGCTCGCTGCCCCAGACCTTTCGTGGCGGCCAGGTCACCTCGAATGAAATCGCCGGCCTGACCCTCTACGGCGGGCAATTTCGCGGCAACAGCCCGCGCAACGACGCGAGCATGGAAGACATGTTCATGAACGGCAAAGCGGCGTTCACTTCGGACCGCTTCAACTTCGGCGGCGGCGAATACACCTTCAATGACAAACGCACCCAGGTCGGCGTGTGGTACGCCGAACTCAGCGATATCTACCAGCAGCAGTACTTCAACCTGACCCACAGCCAGCCGGTCGGCGACTGGACCCTGGGCGCCAACCTCGGCTTCTTCAACGGCAAGGAAGACGGCAGCGCCCTCGCCGGCGACCTCGACAACAAGACCGCCTTCGCCCTGCTCTCGGCCAAGTACCTGGGCAACACCTTCTACGTGGGCCTGCAGAAGCTCACCGGCGACAGTGTGTGGATGAAGGTCAACGGCACGAGCGGCGGCACCCTGGCCAACGACAGCTACAACGCGAGCTACGACAACGTGAAGGAAAAATCCTGGCAGGTGCGCCATGATTTCAACTTCGTGGTCCTCGGCATTCCCGGGCTGACCATGATGAACCGCTACATCAGCGGCAGTAACGTACACACCGGGGCGATCACCGACGGCAAGGAATGGGGCCGCGAATCGGAACTGGCCTACACCGTGCAAAGCGGTGCGCTGAAGGACCTGAATCTGCGGTGGCGCAATGCGACCATGCGTCGGGACTTCAGCAACAACGAGTTCGATGAAAACCGGATCTTCATCAGCTACCCGATCTCCCTGTTGTAACCCGCGGATACACTTTAGGTAGGCGCGGGCTTGCCGGCGATGGCAGCTCAATAGTCACCACCGACCGTGGGGCTACCCTCGCTGGCAAGCCAGCACCGGCAAGGAAGGCGTGTGTTGACAAGCCAGGGAATCAATCACGATACTTCCACCTAGTCATACGACAACCTACAACAACAATGGAACCCCCATGACCACGACCACCTCCACACCCGTTCCATTCAACCGCCTGCTGCTCACCGGTGCCGCCGGCGGCCTGGGCAAAGTCTTGCGCGAACGCCTGCGTCCGTACGCCAAGGTGCTGCGCCTGTCGGACATCGCCGAGATGGCTCCGGCCGCGGATGCTAGCGAAGAAGTGCAACCTTGTGACCTCTCCGACAAACAAGCGGTGCACCACCTGGTGGAAGGCGTCGATGCCATCCTGCATTTTGGCGGGGTGTCGGTAGAGCGTTCGTTCGAGGAAGTGCTCGGGGCGAATATCAGCGGGATTTTCCATGTCTACGACGCCGCGCGTCGCCACGGCGTGAAGCGCGTGATCTTCGCCAGTTCCAACCATGTGATCGGCTTCTACAAGCAGGGCGAAAAAATCGACGCACATTCCCCGCGTCGCCCGGACAGCTACTACGGCTTGTCCAAGTCCTACGGCGAAGACATGGCCAGTTTCTACTTCGACCGCTACGGCATCGAGACCGTGAGCATCCGCATCGGCTCCTCGTTCCCGGAACCGCAGAACCGCCGGATGATGCACACCTGGCTGAGCTTCGATGACCTGACCCAACTCCTCGAACGCGCGCTGTATACGCCGAATGTCGGCCACACCGTGGTCTACGGCATGTCGGATAACCTCGACACCTGGTGGGACAATCGCTACGCCGCGCACCTGGGTTTCGCCCCCAAGGACAACTCCGAAGTGTTTCGCGCCCAGGTCGAAGCCCAGCCACCGGTAGCCGCCGATGACCCGGCCAAGGTCTACCAGGGCGGCGCGTTCTGCGCGGCGGGGCCGTTCGGTGACTGACGCCAGACCAACCCAAGGGAATGAGTGGCCATGACTGCAGAATTGATTGTCGACGCCCGCAATGCCGTGGGCGAATGCCCGGTGTGGGTGCCTGAAGAAAACGCCCTGTACTGGGTGGATATTCCCAATGGCGGCCTGCAGCGCTGGAGCGCCGCGACCGGGCATATCGCCGCGTGGAAAGCCCCGCAGGCACTCGCCTGCATCGCGCGCACCAGCGCCGGCAACTGGGTCGCCGGCCTGCAAAGCGGCTTCTTCCAGCTTACCCCGCACAACGACGGCAGCCTCGACACCACGCCCCTGGCCAGTGTCGAGCACCCGCGTGCGGACATGCGCCTCAACGATGGCCGCTGTGATCGCCAGGGCCGCTTCTGGGCCGGTAGCATGGTGCTGGACATGAGCCTGAACGCAGCCGAGGGCATCCTCTACCGCTTCGCCACCGGCAGCGCACCGCAGGCGCTGCTGGATGGGTTCATCACCCTCAACGGCCTGGCCTTCAGCCCCGATGGCCGCACGATGTACGCCTCGGACTCGCACCCGCTGGTGCAGCAGATCTGGGCCTTCGACTACGACACCGAGACCGGCACGCCGTCCAATCGCCGCGTATTCGTCGACATGCACCAGCACCCCGGCCGCCCCGACGGCGCGGCAGTGGATGCCGAGGGCTGCTACTGGATCTGCGCCAACGACGCCGGGCTGGTTCACCGCTTTACCCCCGACGGTCGTCTGGACCGCTCCCTGAGCGTGCCGGTGAAGAAACCCACCATGTGCGCCTTCGGCGGCAGTCGCCTGGACACCCTGTTCGTCACCTCGATCCGCGACGATCAGAGTGAGCAGTCACTGTCAGGCGGCGTGTTCGCCCTCAACCCCGGCGTTACCGGATTGCCGGAGCCCACCTTCACCCTCTAGCTGCATTGCTGTGCCTTGAATACAACAATAACAAGACGGAGACACACCCCATGGACTTCAAACGCACTTTGCTCGTCGCTGCACTTCCCCTGACGTTCCTCTTCACCGGCGCGGCCCACGCGCTGGAAATCAAATTCGCCGACATCCATCCCGCCGGCTACCCCACCGTGGTTGCCGAAGAAAACATGGGCAAGGCCCTGACCAAGGAAAGCAACGGCGAACTGACCTTCAAGTACTTCCCGGGCGGCGTCCTGGGTTCCGAGAAGGAAGTGGTCGAACAGGCCCAGGTCGGGGCGATCCAGATGACCCGCGTCAGCCTCGGCATCGTCGGCCCGGTGGTGCCGGACGTGAACGTGTTCAACCTGCCGTTCGTGTTCCGCGACCAGGCGCACATGCGCAAGGTCATCGATGGCGAGATTGGCGACGAGATCCTTGCCAAGATCACCGACTCCGAGTTCGGCCTGGTCGCCCTGGCCTGGATGGACGGCGGCACGCGCAACCTCTACACCAAGAAACCGGTGCGCAAGATCGAAGACCTCAAGGGCATGAAGATTCGCGTGCAGGGCAACCCGCTGTTCATCGACGCCTTCAATGAAATGGGGGCCAACGGCATCGCCATGGACACCGGCGAGATTTTCAGTGCCCTGCAGACCGGGGTGATCGACGGCGCGGAAAACAACCCGCCGACCCTGCTGGAACACAACCACTACCAGAACGCCAAGTACTACACCCTCACCGAGCACCTGATTTTGCCCGAGCCCATCGTGATGTCGAAAATCACCTGGAACAAGCTCACCCCCGCGCAGCAGGTCATGGTGAAAAACGCCGCCAAGGTCGCCCAGGCCGACGAGCGCGTGCTGTGGGACAAGAAGTCCGCCAGCAGTGAGGAGAAACTCAAGGCCGCCGGCGTCGAGTTCATCACCGTCGACAAAAAACCGTTCTATGACGCGACCGCTCCCGTGCGCGCCAAGTACGGCCAGGCGTACGCCGACATCATCAAGCGCATCGACGCCGTCGAGTAATCACCCTCCTCCTCCAGCAAGGCCAGGCGCGGTCGGCATCGACGCGCCCGGTTACGGTGAACGCCATGAAGAATTTGCTGCTGCGCATCAATGATCGCCTCTACATGACCTGCATCTGGGTCGCCGGCCTCTCGGTATTGGGAGTGGCACTGATCATTCCCTGGGGCATCTTCGCCCGCTACATCCTCGGCACCGGCTCCAGCTGGCCGGAACCCACCGCCATCCTGTTGATGCTGGTGTTCACCTTCATCGGCGCCGCTGCCAGCTACCGCGCCGGCGCGCACATGTCGGTGGCGATGATCACCGACCGCCTGCCGCCGCGCCAACGCCAGGTAGTCGGCATCGTCTCGCAACTGTTGATGGCGACGATCTGCCTGTTCATGACGATCTGGGGCAGCAAGCTGTGCCTGTCCACCTGGAACCAGTTCATGAGCGCCATCCCGACCCTGCGCGTGGGCATCACCTATATGCCGATCCCGATTGGCGGGCTGCTGACCCTGGTGTTCGTGCTGGAAAAACTCCTGTTGGGCGACCAGAGCCAGCGGCGCGTGGTGCGCTTCGACCTGGTAGAAGAAAGCGAAGGGGCAGCTTGATATGGATGCGTTGATTCTGTTGGGCAGCTTTATCGCCTTGATCCTGATCGGCATGCCGGTGGCCTACGCCCTCGGGCTGTCGGCGTTGATTGGCGCGTGGTGGATCGACATTCCGTTCCAGGCCCTGATGATCCAGGTGGCGGGCGGGGTGAATAAATTCTCGCTGATGGCGATCCCGTTCTTCGTCCTGGCCGGGGCGATCATGGCCGAGGGCGGCATGTCGCGGCGGCTGGTGGCGTTTGCCGGCGTGCTGGTGGGGTTTGTGCGCGGCGGCTTGTCCCTGGTGAACATCATGGCCTCGACGTTCTTCGGCGCAATCTCCGGCTCGTCGGTGGCCGACACGGCCTCGGTCGGCTCGGTGCTGATCCCGGAAATGGAGCGCCGTGGATATCCACGCGAATTCGCCACCGCGGTGACCATCAGCGGCTCGGTACAAGCGCTGCTGACCCCGCCCAGCCATAACTCGGTGCTCTACTCGCTGGCCGCCGGCGGCACCGTTTCCATCGCCTCGCTGTTCATGGCCGGTGTGGTCCCGGGCTTGCTGATGAGCGCGTGCCTGATGGTGCTGTGCCTGATCTTCGCGAAGAAACGCGATTACCCCAAGGGCGAAGTGATTCCCTTGAAGCAGGCACTGAAAATCTGTGCCGATGCACTGTGGGGCCTGATGGCCATGGTGATCATCCTCGGCGGCATCCTCTCGGGTATCTTCACTGCCACCGAGTCCGCCGCAATCGCGGTGCTGTGGGCGTTCTTCGTGACCATGTTCATCTACCGCGACTACAAATGGAGCGAGCTGCCCAAGCTGATGCACCGTACGGTGCGCACCATTTCCATCGTGATGATCCTGATCGCCTTCGCCGCCAGCTTCGGCTACATCATGACCCTGATGCAGATCCCGGCGAAGATCACCACGATGTTCCTGACGCTGTCGGACAACCGCTACGTGATCCTGATGTGCATCAACATGATGCTGCTGTTGCTCGGCACGGTGATGGACATGGCACCGCTGATCCTGATCCTCACGCCGATCCTGTTGCCGGTAATCCTCGGCATCGGTGTCGATCCGGTGCACTTCGGCATGATCATGCTGGTCAACCTCGGCATCGGCCTGATCACCCCGCCGGTGGGTGCGGTGCTGTTCGTGGGTGCGGCGGTGGGCAAGGTCAGCATCGAGAAAACCGTGAAGGCGCTGCTGCCGTTCTATGCCGTATTGTTTCTGGTGTTGATGGCGGTGACCTACATTCCGGCGTTGTCGCTGTGGCTGCCAAGCGTGGTGCTATAACGTTCTGCGTAGGAATACAGCCTGTGACGCCCTCCCCTGCAGGCGCCGGCAAGCCAGCGCCTGCAGGCAGCTTTCATTTCAAGGTGAACCTGTGATGCTGGAACTCAGAGATGACCTGACCGTGCTGACCCTGGCGCCCGCCGTGGGGGGCAGCATCGTCAACTGGAGCGTGCGCGCCAGCGGGCAGCCGCTGCTGCGGCATAGCGATGAGCAGGCGATCGCTACCGGGTTGCCGGGCAAGCTGGGGTGCTATCCGTTGGCACCCTGGTCCAATCGGATTGCCGAAGGCGGTTTCGACACCCCGGATGGCTGGCTGGCGCTGACACCGAACAGCCCGCTCGACCCGCTGCCGATTCATGGTTCGGCCTGGCAGCAGGTGTGGCAGGTGGTCAGCCAGTCGGCGGATGAGGTGGTGCTGGCGGTGGAGTGCGACACACCGTTTGCCTATCGCGCCGAGCAGCGGTTTCGCCTGGGCGGCGGCGAATTGAGCATCGAACTGCGCGTCACGCATCTGGCCGACAAGGCCGCGTGGCATGGGTTGGGCTTGCACCCCTACTTACCGCGCCGGCCGGCCACGCGCTTGCAGGCCAACGCCGAGCAGGTGTGGATGAGTGATGCATCCAAGCTGCCGACGGGGCTCGCTCCGCTGCCGGCGGACTGGGATTTCCGTCAGCTCAAGGCGCTGCCGGAGCGCCTGGTGGACAATGGCTTTTGCCAGTGGGACGGGCAGTGCCGGATCGAGCAGCCGGAGCTGGGCTATGCGCTGGAATGCCGAGCCACTGGCGCCGACTACTTCCTGCTGTTCTGCCCACCGGGGCTGGGATTTTTCTGCATCGAACCGGTGAGCCATCCGGTAAATGCGCATCACCTGCCGGGACGGCCCGGGTTGAAACTGTTGGAACAAGGCCAATCGACTCAACTCGATTTCACCCTGAAATACCTTCCCCTGTAGGCGCCCGGCTTGCCGGCTCCTACAGGGTGGCTGGGGTGGTCAGGGCGGGCTGTTTTTCAGGCGCCCTGCCGTGTCGATACTCACCACCACCGACAAACCCGGCCGCAGCCGCTCGCTCTCGGCCTGATCCGGATCCACGGTAATCCGCACCGGCACACGCTGGGCGATCTTCACGAAGTTGCCGGTGGCGTTGTCCGCCTGCAACAGGCTGAACTCCGAGCCGGTCGCCGGGGAAATATGCTGCACCGTGCCGCGAAACTTGCGGTGGTTGAGCGCATCCACGGTGAAGGTCACCGGCTGCCCGACCTGCACATTGTCCATCTGGGTTTCTTTCATATTGGCGATCACCCACAACTGGTGGGGCACCAGCGCCATCAACTGCGCGCCGGAATTGACGAAGGCGCCAAGGCGCACGCCAATCTGCCCCAGCTGGCCGTCACGCGGCGCGGTGATGCGGGTGTTGGACAAATCAATCCGCGCCAGCTCCACGGCCGCCTCGGCACTGGCCACCGCCGCCTCCAGGGAGCCGCGATTGACGATCACCGTCTGCAGGTCCTGCCGCGCGATCTCCAGGCTGGCCTGGGCCTGGGCCACGGCGGCGATAGTCTGCGCATTCGCGGCACGGGTCACGTCCAGCTCGCGCTTGGACACCGAACCGTCGCTGATCAGTTCTTCATTGCGGCGCAGGTCGGCGGTGCTCTTGCGCGCCTGGGCCTGGCTGTCCACCAAGGCGGCCTGGCGCAGCTTGATGGTCGCTTCGGCACTGTTGCGTTGCTGCACCACATTGGCCAGCGAAGCTTTCTGCACCGCCAGTTGCGCCAGCGCCTGGTCGAGGCGCTGCTTGTAGATGCGGTCATCGAGGCGCACCAGCAGGTCGCCGGCCTTGACGTACTGGAAGTCCTGCACCGGCACTTCGAACACATACCCGCTGAGCTGCGGGCCGATGATCGTCACCTGGCCGCGCACCAGGGCGTTCTCGGTGGTTTCCACGGCGCTGCTGAACGGCGGCAATTGCCAGGCATACAACACGATCAGCACGCCGATGATGGCAATCGCGGCGAAGCCCAGCGACGAGATGATGCGCACCCGCAGCGAGCGCGGTTCAGTCACGCTCGCGCCGGGCGGCGCGGTGCCTTCCGGGGTGGAGGCAATGGCATTGGTGGTCGTGGTGGTGGTCGTTTCGGTCATGAAGTGGCGCCGCTGGGTTGAACGGAAGGGGCTGCTGCCTTGGTGGTGCTCATCAGCCACAGACTGCGGATAAAGATCCAGATCATGGTGAGGATAGCGATGATCGCGATCAGCATGAACACATCGTTGTAAGCCATCACATTCGCCTCACGCGTGGCCGCCGTGGCCAGGCTGCGAATGCCCATGAGGTTGCGCAATTCCGGGTCGGCGATCACCCCGCCGTAGGCCGAGCCACCGCTCTGCACCCGCGCGGCCACACGCGGGTCGAGCAGGGTCAGGTGCTCGACGATCATGCTCGAGTGAAATTTCTCGCGCACGATCTGGAAGGTGCCGAGCAACGCTGCGCCAATCAGGCCGCCGAGGTTCTGGCAGATCCCGAACATCACCGAGAAACTCACCAGGTTGCGCGGGTTGGTCAGCACGTTGCGGGTGCCCAGCACCATGGTCGGGCCCAGGAAGAACGTGCCGCCAAAGCCTAGCAGGAACTGGCTGATGTACATGTTCTGCGGCCGGGTCAGGTTGCTGGAGAAACTGTCCATCACCGACCCCACGGCCATCAGCGCCAGCGAGATGATCAGCGGCATCAGCAGGTGCGCCGGGTTGATCGTCAGCGCACTGACGACCAGCCCGGCAATCGCCCCGGCCAGCATCACCACGTAAAGGGTGTGCATCTGCTCGTAGCTCATGTTCAACATCTGCATGAACCCCACGGCGCCGGTGGACTGCTCCGACAGCACCATGCGAATCAACACCACGGCGAGCGCCAGGCGGATCATCACCCCACTGCCGAGCCAACGGGTCATCAGCAACGGGTTGGCGCGGTTATGCTCGATCGCCAGGCCGGCCATGATCAGCACCAGCGAACAGGCCGAGGCGACGCCGATCCACGGTGCTTCCAGCCACCAGTCGATGCGCCCCAGCGACAACACGGCGCAGAGCAGGGCGACCCCAGTGGCAAGGATGCCGAAGGTCAGGAAGTCGAGTTTTTCAAAGGTCTTGAAGCGATCGCCAGGCGGCAACTTGAGCAGGAACACGCACCCCAGGCAGATCAGGGCCATGCCCAGTTCGAACAGGTACAGGCCACGCCACTCGGCGATTTGCAGCAAATCCTCGGAGAACAGCCGCGCCAACGGCAGCGCCAGTTGCGCGGTGCCCAGCCCCAGCACCAGGGCTTTCATCCGCCATTTGGCCGGGAACGCCTGGATCATGTAGTACAACCCCAGCGAACTGAGCGCCGCGCCGACCATCCCGTGCGCCGCCCGCACCGCGATGGCCGAGCTGAGGTCGTTGACGAACAAATGGCCGAAGGTCACCAGCGCATACAGCACCAGGAACACTTCGGTAAACGCGCGCAGGCCGAACTGCTGGCGAAACTTCACCAGCAGCAGGTTCATGCACACGTTGGTCATCACATAGGCGGCGGGCAGCCAGGCCATTTCCGCCGTTGTCGCGCCCAGGGCGCCTTGCAGGTATTGCAGGTTGGCGATGACCAGCGCATTGCCGAGCCCGCCGGTAATCGCCACCAGCACGCCGACCAGCGCAAACAGCCAGCGTTTGTGCGTGGGGTGCAGCGGCGTCGACGGCGAGCCAGGCAGGCTCGGTCGCTCGTGGGGCTGCCAGGTGTGAGGGGTGTATTTGTCCATTCGGTGACCTAGATGACCCGGCGGGGGACGCCGGTAAAACCATTACTCAGGGAGTAGTAAACCTGAGCGGAGTTCATCTTGCCATCTCGAGGGTGCAATTGATCCCAGCAGCGCGCCCGCCAGACAAATGCCGGCGCAGATTCCAGCTCAGATCCAGCCGAGCCAACTCCAGTACGTGGCGGCGAAGATCAGCATGAGGCCGTAACCGAGCAACGTCACCAGAATCCCCACCTTGGCAAACTGGCGTGCCGTGAACGTGCCGGTCCCCAGGCACACCATGTTCTGCGGTGCATTGATCGGCAGGATAAACCCGTAGCTCATCACAAACCCGAGCAGCATGGTCATCCCCAGGCGGCTGAACTCACCTGGCAAGGTCTGCAACACCGCGATCAGGATCGGCAACAACGCCGAGGTCAATGCGGTGGCACTGGCAAAGCCCAGGTGGATCACAATCAGGAAGGCCCCGAGGATGGCAAATACGCCCAGCGGCCCGAGCTGATCCAACCCGGTGTGCGTCACCACCTGCGCGCCCAGCCACTGCCCGGCCTGGGTGGTCAGCAGCGCCGTACCGAGGCTGATGCCGACGCCAAACACAATCACCGTGCCCCACGGAATACGCGACTGCACGTCCTTCCAGGTCATCACGCCCAGCCCCGGCAACAGCAGGAACACCAGGCCTGCGTAGGTGGTCGAGGTGGTGTCGAAACTGTGCAACCGGCCCTCGGTGGCCCAGGCCAGCAACAGCAGCACCGAGACACTCAGCAGGCGCTTCTGCGGCCCGGTCATCGGCCCGATGTCCACCAGCGACTGCGCCACGGCCTCCTGGCCGCCGGGGATGCTGTCGGTTTCCGGTGGCAGCAACTTGAGCACCAAAAACAGCAGCACCGCCGACATGATCACCGCCCACGGCGCGCCGGCGATCAGCCAGTCGAGCCACGACACACGCTGGCCGAGCATCTTGTCCATGAAGCCGACCGTCAGCAGGTTCTGTGCCGCGGCTGTCTGGATGCCGACGTTCCAGATGCTGGTGCCCTGCGCGACCACGATCATGATCCCGGCGGCAATGTTCGAGCGTTTGTCGACGCCGAAGGCGGCGATCACGCCCATCATGATCGGCACCACGCAGGCACTGCGCGCGGTGGCGCTGGGCACCACCAGGCTGAGCAAAATGGTCACCGCAATCGCGCCCAACAGGATGCGCCGGGTACTGGTGCCGATGCGGCTGAGGGTAACCAGCGCGATACGCCGATCCAGGCCGGTGTGGGTCATCGCTGCGGCAATGAACAGCGCCCCCGCCACCAGCGCCAGCGCCGGGTTGGAGAAGCCGGTCAGCGCCATGCTGATCGCCGGGCTGGAGCCGATCAGGTGCGCAGGGTCCTGCAGCGACGGCGCGGTGCCGAGCAAAAACGCCATCAGCGAAGTGATCATGATCGCGCTGGCTTCATAGGACACTGCCTCGGTGATCCACACCACCACGGCAAAGGCGAGGATCGCCAGCATCCGGTGCCCGGCCACCGGCAAGTCCGCCGGCAGCGGCAACAGCAGCACGCCGACCATCACCAGCACGGCGACCACCAGGCCCAGGGGCAACTTGAAGGATGCAGCGGTTGTTGCGGGGGCGTTCATGCGGTACTCCGTAGGCCTTCCATTCAGGCCGGGAGCATGGCGCATAAGGTCGCAGGGTGTGTTGACGGGTATCAACGCGCCGGGCGTCAGGCGAGTAATTGGCTCAATACCGCGCGCAACTTGCCGGGCTTGACCGGTTTGTTCAGCAGCGGCGCTTCCAGGCGGCGCAGCGCGCGGCGGCACTGGTCGGTGCGATCGGCGGTGATGATCACCGCCGGGATCTTCTGCTCGAAGTGCTCACGCAGATGCTTGACCACTGCACAGCCGACCACCCCATGGTCAAGGTGATAGTCGGCCAGGATCAACTCCGGCGCCCTGCCCTGCAGCGCCAGCAAGGCGCCCGCCTGGTCAGTGGCGGTGACCACCTCGCAGCCCCACTGGCCGAGCAGCGCGCGCATGCTTTCGAGGATGCTCACTTCGTTGTCGATCACCAGCAAGCGCCGCCCCGGCAGCGGGTTACCGGTGGTAGGCGCGACGGGCAGTTGGCTGATCGCCAGTGGCATTTCGTCGCTCAGCGGCACCTCGATACTGAACATCGAACCGCGCCCCGGCCAGGACCGCACCGCCACCGGGTAGCCGAGAATATCGGCGATACGCTCGACAATCGCCAGGCCCAGCCCTACCCCCTTGCGGTCCGACGCGCGGCCGACGTCGAGCTGGTTGAATTCCAGAAAGATCGAACCCAACCGATCCGCCGCAATCCCGCGCCCGGTGTCCCACACCTCCAGGCGCAGGCGATCACCGCGCCGGCGCGCGCCAAGGAGGATGCAGCCCTCATCGGTATAGCGGCAGGCATTGCTGAGGAAGTTGCGCAAAATCCGCGTCAACAGCCGCAAGTCGGTACGGATCGCATACCCGCCGGTACGCGCGCGCAGGTTGAGGCCGGCTGCCTGGGCCACCGACTGGAACTCCGAGACCAGCGGCGCAAATAACTCATCCAGGCGATACAGCGCGACGTCCGGCTTGACCGCCGCCTGGTCGAGCCGCGAGATATCCAGCAGGTCGGTGAGCAAGTCCTCGGCGCCCTCCAGGGCCTGGTGGGTGCGTTCCACCAGTACCTGCTCGACGCTCGGCAAGTTGCGCTCGCGCAAGGTCGAGATCAGCAGCCGCGCGGCGTTCAGCGGTTGCAGCAGGTCATGGCTGGCGGCGGCGAGGTATTTGTCCTTGCTGCGATTGGCGGCCTGGGCGGCGTCGCGGGCGTCGCGCAGGTCCTGTTCGATCTGCTCGCGCTGGGCGATCTGCTGTTGCAGGTTGAGGTTGGCCTCCAGCAGCTCGTCGGTGCGCGCGGCGACCCGCTGCTCCAGTTCGTCGTTGAGGCGGATGTAGCGATTGCGCTCGGCCTCCAGCTCGTCGAGCCGCGCGGTGAGTTCCGGGTAATGGCTCTTGCGCGCCGACTGGTCGCCCAGCCCCAGCAGCCCGGCCAGGGCGCGCTGTTGCGCGTCAGAGAGCTTCGCCATAGACGACCTCGACATCACGCTGGCTGGACTCGCGCGGGTTGGTGAGGATGCACGGGTCATGCATCGCATGCTGGGACAGAAACGGGATGTCGGCCACGCGCACGCCGTGCAGGCCGAGCGTCTCGTTGAAACCGATCGCGTGCTTGAGCGCAATCAGGTGCTCTACCAGCCGCGCGCAGATCTGCCGATGGTTGAGGCCACGGCAGTCGATGCCGAAGGTCTCGGCAATCACCTTGAACCGCTCCGGCGCCGAGCTGTAGTTGAACGCAACGACGTGCTCCACCAATACCGCGTTGCACAGGCCATGGGGCAAGTCGAGGAAGCCGCCCAGGCTGTGGGACATGGCGTGCACCGCGCCGAGGATCGCATTCGAAAACGCCAGCCCGGCCTGCATGCTGCCGAGCATGATTTTCTCGCGCAGGGCAATATCGCCGGGGTTGGCGATCATCTGCACCAGGTTGCCGTTGATCAGGCGCATGGCCTCGAGCGCGTGAGGGTCGGTAAGCGGGCCATGCCCGGTGGACACGAACGCCTCGATGGCATGCACCAGCGCGTCGATGCCGGTACAGGCGGACAGGAACGGGTCCATGCTCGCGGTGGTTTCCGGGTCGATCAGCGACACGTCAGGTACCACCGCCTTGCTGACGATGGAGAACTTCATGCGTTCCTGTTGGTTGGAGATGATCACGAACTGCGACACGTCCGCCGAGGTTCCGGCCGTGGTGGGAATGAGGATCAAGGGCGGGCTGGGCACGCGAATGGTGTCCACGCCTTCGAACTCGAGGATGCTGCGCCCATGGGCAACCACAATGCCGATTGCCTTGCCGCAGTCCATCGGGCTGCCGCCGCCGATGGCCACGATCACGTCGCAATGATTTTCGCGGTACACCTCGGCGCCGAGCATCACTTCTTCGACGCGCGGGTTGGGCGATACGGCGGTGTACAGGCAGTAGTCGATACCGAGGGCTTGCAGGCTGGCTTCGACATCGGCGACCCAGCCGGCGGCGATCACGCCGGGATCGCTGACCACCAGCACCTTGCGCGCGCCGAACGTCTTGGCGTAATTGCCGACGTTATGCCGGCAGCCGGCGCCGAAGATGATTTCAGGCGAGACGAATTTACGCAGGAGGCTCAGGTTTGGGCTCATTGTTAAGCCTGTTTCTTATTATTTTGGAAGATGCGCTCCACACTAACCGATCCGGCCGCGAAAGCAATCAGACCAAAGAGGCATCTTCCCTGCAGCACGCCAGATCAGCGGCTGGCGAAGTACATCGTCACTTCGAAGCCGATACGCAGGTCAGTGAAAGCGGGTTTGATCCACATGGGGGAGCGTCCTCTTGTTGTGCCGGAAGATTCCGGTGAATCCATTAATGCACGCAGGATCGGCGAGGCGAATGCTACTTTCGAAGCAACCCTCACCCTGCATTAGTCGCGGAGGTACAACGATCGAATGGTAGGAGCCGGCAAGCCGGCTCCCACAGGTGCTTGCCCTTCAGGTCAGGGTCAGAAGAAACCCAGCGGGTTGATGTCGTAGCTCACCAGCAGGTTCTTGGTCTGCTGATAGTGGTCCAGCATCATCTTGTGGTTCTCACGCCCCACACCCGACTTCTTGTAGCCGCCGAACGCCGCGTGCGCCGGGTACAGGTGATAGCAATTGGTCCACACCCGACCCGCCTTGATCGCCCGGCCCATGCGGTAGGCCCGGTTGATGTCGCGGGTCCACAGCCCGGCGCCCAGGCCGAACTCACTGTCGTTGGCAATCGCGAGTGCCTCGGCCTCGTCCTTGAAGGTGGTCACGCCCACCACCGGGCCGAAGATTTCTTCCTGGAACACGCGCATCTTGTTGTGGCCCTTGAGCAGCGTCGGCTGGATGTAATAGCCGCTGGACAAATCCCCCTCCAAGCGCTCGGCCGCACCGCCGGTGAGCAGCACCGCGCCCTCCTCCTGGGCGATTTTCAGGTAGGAGAGGATCTTGTCGAATTGCTGCTCGGACGCCTGCGCGCCGACCATGGTCTCGGTGTCCAGCGGGTTGCCACGCTTGATCTTGACGATCTTCTTCATGACCTCGGCCATGAACGCTTCGTAGATCGACTCCTGCACCAGCGCCCGCGACGGGCAGGTGCACACTTCGCCCTGGTTGAAGAACGCCAGCACCAGCCCTTCGGCGGCTTTTTCGATGAATTGCGGCTCGGCCTGCATGATGTCTTCGAAGAAAATATTCGGCGACTTGCCACCCAGCTCCACGGTGGACGGAATGATGTTCTCGGCGGCGGCATGCATGATGTGCGCGCCCACCGGAGTGGAGCCGGTAAAGGCGATCTTGGCGATGCGCTTGCTGGTGGCCAGTGCCTCGCCCGCCTCGCGGCCAAAGCCCTGGACGATGTTCAGCACGCCCGGCGGCAGCAGGTCGCCGACCAGCTCGGCAAACACCATGATCGACAGGGGCGTCTGCTCGGCCGGCTTGAGCACGATGCAGTTGCCGGCAGCCAGCGCCGGGGCGAGTTTCCACGCGGCCATCAGCAGCGGGAAGTTCCACGGGATGATCTGCCCGACCACGCCCAGCGGCTCGTGGAAGTGATAAGCGGCGGTCAGCTCGTTGATCTCGGCGGCACCGCCTTCCTGGGCGCGGATGCAGCCGGCGAAATAGCGAAAATGGTCGGCCGCCAGCGGCACATCGGCGTTGAGGGTTTCGCGCACGGCCTTGCCGTTGTCCCAGGTTTCGGTCACGGCCAGCACTTCGAGGTGCTGCTCGATGCGGTCGGCGATCTTCAGCAGCACCAGGGCACGGTCCTGGGCCGAGGTCTTGCCCCAGGCGTCGGCGGCGGCATGCGCAGCGTCGAGGGCCTTGTCGATATCGGCGGCGGTCGAGCGCGGGAATTCGGCGATCGCCTCACCGGTGACCGGCGAAGTGTTGGTGAAGTACTCGCCATTGACCGGCGCGACGAACTCACCGCCGATGTAGTTGCCATAGCGCGGCTTGAAGCTGACGACGGCGCCGGGGGTGCCAGGTTGTGCGTAGATCATGGTGAGGCCTCTGTCTGTTGTGGGTATTGTCAGGGGTTGATGCGTTGCATCTGCGTGCGTTCGTATTGCGGGTACAGATGGGTCACGCTGCGGATCAATTCGTAGCGGCTGAGGTTGATCGCCGCGAAACGTGCAGGGATCGGGCTGCGGATCAGTTCCGGCATGTCACTGCCACGTGCGGCGGCGTCGCGCAGCAATTGATCGAGCCAGGTGAGGTAGTCGCGCATCTGCTCCAGCGGTTTGGCGTCGGTCGCCACAGGGCCGTGGCCAGGCACGATCAGGGTCCAGGGCAAGCCTTGCAGGGTGGCGATATCGCTCAGCCACACGGCCAGGCCCGGTGAGTGCGGGGTGGTGAGCGCACGCTGGTAGAACACCAGGTCACCGGCAAACAACACTCCCGTCTTCCGGTCGAGGATCGCCAGGTCCGCGCCGGTATGGCCGCGCAGCTGCAGCAGTTGCAGCTCGTGACTGCCGAAGGTCTTCACACCCGGCTGCAGGGTTTCACCGGGCAGCACCACTTCGGTGCCGCGCATCCAGTCTCCGACCAGGCGATAGAGATTCTCGGCCAGGCTGTCGCCCTGTTCATGCAGTAACGCGGTGGTGCCGGCGAGTGCACCAATCGGCACGTCCTTGAACGCCTGGTTGCCCAGGGCATGGTCGGGGTGGTGGTGAGTCAACAGCACCTGGATCACCGGTTTGTCGGTGACCCGGGCGATGGCCTGGCGCAACGCTTCGCCGTAGCGCCGGGACGGCCCGGTGTCGATCACCACCACGCCGGGCTCGGTGACGATAAACCCGACATTGACGATGTTGCCGCCATTGTCCTTGGCGAAATTGTCGGTGCTGCCTTCGAGCAACCAGGTGTGGTCGGCGATCAGCCGCGGCTTGAGGGCGTAATCCAGCTCGGCCAGCACCGGCAGGCTGAACAGGATCAGCCACAAGAGCGTCCAGCGCAGGGTCATGGGATGGCCGCCTCGAACTGGCTGCCGCTGGTGTCGCGCAGGGTCAGGCGCGTGGGGCCGGCCGCCTGGATATCAAAGGCCAGGCTGGGGTTTTCGCTGACCGCGGGAAACAGCTCCAGCGTCGCCAATAACTGACCGTCGGCGCCGCGGAGTTCGGCCGTGTTGATAAAGAATTCGGGAATGCCGCTGACCATGCCGTTATCCATCGGGTGCGCGACTTGCAACTTGACGCGGCTGAATTCGGCGCGCGGGTAGCGTCCGCCGAACACTTCGCCGAGGTGCTCTTCCCAACCCGCCTGGGTGCGCACCACGCTGGGTGCGGTGCAGCCGCCGCCGGCTGCATCGATCAGGGTCGAGCCGACATGCCAGAGGCCGTCCCTGGTCAGCACCGCCGCGCGCAACGGCGTGGCCTGTTCGATGCGAATCCGGATCGACAGCCACGGCAGCACACCCTCGCGGGGCTGGAAGTCGACGATTTTCGGCAAGGGGTTCAACTCGGCCCAGGCGAGGATTTTCACCACCTCGCCCTTGAACGCGCGGGCGTCGATTTCCAGCGGCACCTGGCGCGCATCTTCGGCGAACGGCGGCGCCAGCAGCTTGACGCGCGCGTCGAACACGAAGGGCGCATTGTCGAGAAAACGCTGGTGGTAGTAATCCCACATCACCGACGGCACCGGGTCCACGGGCGCGCCCCAGGCCAGCATCGGCAAGCAGCAGATCCACACCCCGCGCAGGCGCATGCCCTACTCCTCGACGTGCACGCTGTCGAGGTAAGTGCGCACTGCCCACAAGGCTTCCTGGCTCAGGTAGTCGGCCATTTTCGGCATGTAGACCCGGCCATCGCGCACCGCACCGTGGCGCACCCGTTCGACAAACCATTCATCGCCGGCGTCGCCCACATCGAGCATGCGCAGGTCGGGTGCGATCCCGCCGGACTTGGCTTCCAGGCCATGGCAGGCGGCGCAGTTCTGGTTATAGGCCGAGGCACCGACTTCCACCGCCTTGTCGTGCTCGGGTGAGGTGCGATAGGGGTTGGTGGCGGCCCAGCCATCGGCGTCCAGCGGCACGCCGGCGTCCTTGATCGGGGTCAGGCCCTTGGTTTCCACGGCGGTCGGTGTGACGTTGCCGTGGGCCATGACGGAACCGGCACCGAGTACCCCGGCAAACAGGCAGGCGGTCATCCAGGCGTTGCGTTTTGTTGTCATTATTTTTCCCTCAGGAGTGCACGCAAAACCTCTTGGCAGAGGCTATGGCAACCATCTTAGGAAGCGCTCGGCGGCACCCGTATGCTGCTTTGGTGGTCGGGTTCTCATCCGTTGGTAGCAGGCCTTGTGGGGCACTGCTAAATCAGAGGCGGTTCGGGAAATTGTCCCGGCAACACCGGGACTTTTTCCGTATTCGCACGCCCATGGACGTCGCACCCTGTGCAGGCCAAAACCTCCACTGGGAACTGCAACCATGACAATAAGATCGCTACCCGCCCTCTCACCCTTGAGTCTTGCCCTGCAAGCCTTTCTGCTGGTGGGCAGCCTGTCCCTCAGTGCTGCCAGCCATGCCGCTGCCGAACCTGCGAAGCAGACGCGCAACGTCACCTGGGAAGACATCGCCAACGACCACCTGACCACAAAGGACGTGCTGCAATACGGCATGGGCACCAACGCCCAGCGCTGGAGCCCGCTGGCCCAGGTCAATGACAAGAACGTGTTCAAGCTCACGCCAGCCTGGTCCTACTCGTTCGGCGACGAGAAACAGCGCGGCCAGGAATCCCAGGCCATCGTCAGCGACGGCGTGGTCTACGTCACCGGTTCCTACTCCCGCGTGTTCGCCCTCGACGCGAAGACCGGCAAACGCCTGTGGACCTACAACCACCGCCTGCCCGACAACATTCGCCCGTGCTGTGACGTGGTCAACCGTGGCGCGGCGATCTTCGGCGATAAGATCTACTTCGGCACCCTCGATGCGCGCCTGATCGCCCTCGACAAGAACACCGGCAAAGTGGTGTGGAACAAGAAATTCGGCGACCACGCCGCCGGCTACACCATGACCGGCGCCCCGGTGCTGATCAAGGACAAGGTCAGCGGCAAGGTGCTGCTGATCCACGGCAGCTCCGGCGATGAGTTCGGCGTGGTCGGCCAGCTGTATGCGCGCGACCCGGACACCGGCGAAGAAGTGTGGATGCGCCCGTTCGTGGAAGGCCACATGGGCCGCCTGAACGGCAAGGACAGCACCCCGACCGGCGACGTCAAGGCGCCATCGTGGCCGGATGACCCGACCACCGAAACCGGCAAGGTCGAGGCCTGGAGCCACGGCGGCGGCGCACCTTGGCAGAGCGCGAGCTTCGATGCCGAGACCAACACCATCATCGTCGGCGCCGGCAACCCGGGTCCGTGGAACACCTGGGCGCGCACCTCCAAGGACGGCAACCCACACGATTTCGACAGCCTCTACACCTCCGGCCAGGTCGGCGTCGACCCGAGCACCGGCGAAGTGAAGTGGTTCTACCAGCACACCCCGAACGATGCCTGGGACTTCTCCGGCAACAACGAACTGGTGCTGTTCGACTACAAGGACAAGGACGGCAAAGTCACCAAGGCTACCGGCCACGCCGACCGCAACGGCTTTTTCTATGTGGTCGACCGCACCAACGGCAAGCTGCAGAACGCTTTCCCGTTCGTCGACAACATCACCTGGGCCAGCCATATCGACCTGAAGACCGGGCGTCCGGTGGAAAACGAAGGCCAGCGTCCGGCCAAACCGCTGCCGGGTGAAACCAAGGGCAAGCCGGTGGAAGTCTCGCCGCCGTTCCTGGGCGGCAAGAACTGGAACCCCATGGCCTACAGCCAGGACACTGGCCTGTTCTACATCCCGGGCAACCAGTGGAAAGAGGAATACTGGACCGAAGAGGTCAACTACAAGAAAGGCTCGGCGTACCTGGGCATGGGTTTTCGCATCAAGCGCATGTATGACGACCACGTCGGCACGTTGCGCGCGATGAACCCGACCACCGGCAAAGTCGTGTGGGAACACAAGGAACATCTGCCACTGTGGGCCGGCGTACTGGCAACCAAGGGCAACCTGGTGTTCACCGGCACCGGCGACGGCTTCTTCAAGGCCTTCGACGCGAAAACCGGCAAGGAGCTGTGGAAGTTCCAGACCGGCAGCGGCATCGTCTCGCCGCCGATCACCTGGGAACAGGATGGCGAGCAGTACATCGGCGTCACCGTCGGTTATGGCGGCGCGGTGCCGTTGTGGGGCGGCGACATGGCCGAGCTGACCAAGCCGGTGGCACAAGGGGGTTCGTTCTGGGTGTTCAAGATCCCGAGCTGGGACCTGAAAACCGCCCAGAAGTAACCCCTCCGAGAATGCGGGGCCGCCTTTTGTGGCGAGCGGGCATGCCCCGCGCTGGGCTGCGAAGCGGCCCCGGCATTCTTCCTGTCGCATCGGCTGCTGCGCAGCCGGTGCGACAGGTACCCCGCCACCTTCGAGGTCTCGTCATGAAATACCTGCCCTTGTTACTCCTGCTGTCCCTGCCCCTGGCCCACGCCGACGATGGCGACGACGCGCCCCTGGTGATCAACGGCTGCACCATCGCCGAACACAGCCAGTGCCCTGGCGCCAATCTCAAGGGCGCCAACCTGAGCAATCAGAACCTGAGCAAGATGAACCTGGCCGGCGCTGACTTGCGCGAGGCCGATCTGCGCCACGCCAACCTCGACCTGGCCAACCTGGAAAAAGCCCAGCTGCAAGGCGCCAACCTGACCCGCGCCAGCCTGCAGCAGAGCAACCTGCGCCTGGCCAATTTCACCGACGCGACGTTGATGGCGATCCAGGGCTGGGGCCTCTTCGCCCAGGGGGCGCAATTCGAGAATGCCAACCTCAGTGCGGCCTACCTGCAATTTGCGCGGCTGTCCGGGGCCAAGCTGCACAAGGCCAACCTGCGCGCGGCGGACCTGGAAATGACCTGGCTGAGCAAGGCCGACCTGCAAGGGGCGGACCTGCGCGATGCAAATCTGCAGGAAGCCAAGTTCGGTGAAAGCAATCTGGAAAACGCCACCCTGACCGGTGCGCGCCAGCATTACGGGAATTTCCAGGACGCGAACATGGAAGGCTGCAAGGACTGCCCCACCACCTGGGATCGCTAGCACGCCGTGGATCAACATGTGGGAGCGGGCTTGCTCGCGAAAGCGCCGGGTCAGTCAGCACACCTGAAACTGACACCGCGTATTCGCGA
>NZ_JASCPP010000103.1:0-21516 GCF_029959745.1 Pseudomonas sp. PS01298
GGCGGTGGGTCAGCTGCATCATGGTTGACTGACCCACCGCTATCGCAGGCAAGCCAGCTCCCACAGTGGAACTGTGCCAGGTACAGGAATCAAGCCAGCCACAAACCAGTGTGGGAACTGCACCAGGCACAGGATTCAGTCCCGCCACAAATCAGTGTGGGAGCTGGCTTGCCTGCGAAGGCGGTGGATCCGTTGCATCATGGTTGACTGACACTACGCCTTCGCGAGCAAGCCCGCTCCCACATTGAAGCTGCGCCAGGCACAAGAATCAGGCTAGCCCCTCCAAAACCTGTGGGAACTGAGCCAGGCATAGAATTCAGTCCAGCCCCGCCAAAAACTGTGGGAGCTGAACCAGGCACAGAATTCAGTCCCGCCACAAATCAGTGTGGGAGCTGGCTTGCCTGCGAAGGCGGTGGGTCAGCTGCATCATGGTTGACTGACACTGCGCCTTCGCGAGCAAGCCCGCTCCCACAGTGGAGCTGCGCCAGACACAGGAATCAGGCAAGCCAGCTTCCACATCAGAGCTGTGTGAGCTTGGCGGCCAGCGCCTTGGCCTGGATCGCCACGTCGGTCACTGCCGTGCTCTCCCACCACATCCCGCGCAACGGCGGGCCCATGGCGAACAGGCGCTGGCTGACATTGCCTTCGGCATCCAGCACCGCCCCCGACGCATCCGCCGCAATCCCCAGCGCCAAGGGTCCGGGCTGGATCAACCCGCGTTCGAGCAGCTGCCGCGGCAACGGCCGGGCCACGCGGCGCCAGTCGTATTCGATGCCGCTGGAGTTGATCAGCGCCGCCCCCGACACCTGGCGGATCACCTGCTCGCCGCGCGGGCGCAGGCGGATCGTCACGCCCTCGCCGCCAGGCTCCAGCCCTTTGAACGATGCCGCCCGAATGCGCAACCGCCCTTCCTCCCGCAATCGCGCCACCAACTGCGCGCTCAACGGCGGTGAGCGGTGGTGATGGCTCTCCCACCATGGCCGCACATGCCGCACGAACTGGCGCTTCTCGCGCTCACTGGCCTGGCTCCACAACCGCCCGATATGCGCACGCACCGTGTCCAGCGGCGCCTGCCAATCGATGCCCTGCGCCAGCGCGAGACGGCATTGACGACGGACCTCGCGCAGCAATTGCAGAGGGCTGCGCAGGCTGTGGTCGGCAGCGAGAAAATCCTCCCAGCTCGGCGGCTGGCGGCGAGCATGGGGCAACAGTCCGTGGCGGGAAAAAATCTCGATCGGCCCGCGATGCCCGGCCTGCTCCAAAGACACCACGGCATCGACCATGGTCAACCCGGAGCCGATGATCAGCACGGGGGCCTGCGGGTCGATCTGGGTCATCGCCTGCACATCCCACGGGTCGACCGCAGCGGCATTCACACCGCTGGACTCGGTCTGCGGCGTACGCGCCGCCGGGAACATGCCGGTAGCCAGCACGGCGCGGGCACCGCGCAGTTGCTGGCCGTTATCGAGGGTCAGCAGGGTTGAATCGGCGCTCACTTGCAGGTCGACCACTTCCCCGCGTACATGCTCGACAGTCGACGCAGACAAGGCCTTGGCCTCGGCCAGGCGTTGCTGTGCGTACACGCCAAAAAGCCCGCGCGGCGGGAACAGTTCACTGACGGGCACCGGTTGCTCGGCCGACTCCGGCCATCCGCCGGCGGCGATGTAATCGGTGAGCCACTGGGTCAGGTCATCGGCATTGTCAGGGTCGACGCTCATGCGCGCCGCATTGCCGTTCAAGGTGTGGCCCAGCTCGACTGCGCTGTAGGCCTCGCCACGCCCGAGTTCGGCGCGCGGCTCGATCACCAGGATCCGGCGCTGGCCCGGCAGGCGCAGCAGTTGCACGGCGAGCATCGTGCCGCTCAGGCCGCCGCCGATGATCAGGACATCGGCGTTGCGGATGGTTTCAGTCATGCAGGTTGGCCCTTACTGTTTACCCAGATAAATGTCATGCAAATCGCCCCGCGCCAGCAGTTCAGCGGCGCTGCCACTCAAGGCCACGCGCCCAGTATCCAGCACATAGCCATGGGACGCATAGGTGAGCGCGACGTTGATGTTCTGCTCGGCGATCAGGAAGCTCACCTGCTGTTCGCGATTGAGCTGCGCGATGATCTCGAAGATTTCCTGCACGATCATAGGCGCCAAACCCATGGACGGCTCGTCGAGCAGTACCAAAGTAGGACGGGTCATCAACGCCCGGCCGATGGCGACCATCTGTTGCTCGCCGCCGGAAGTGAGGCCGGCGCGGGTGTGGCGTTTGGTCTTGAGCCGGGGGAACCAGGCGTAGATGCGCTCCAGGTCGCGCTCCAGGTCCTTGCGGCTCGGGCGCCGCACGAAACCGCCGCTGCGCAGGTTGTCCTCGACGCTGAGCTGGCCGAACACATGGCGGCCCTCCAGCACATGCACCATGCCATCGCGCACGCGCTGGCCGGGCTCGACACCGGCCAGGTTGGCGCCGGCGTACTCGATCGTGCCCCGGCTGACTTCGGCCCGTTCGGCGCGCACCAGCCCGGAGATCGCCTTGAGCGTGGTGCTCTTGCCGGCGCCGTTCGCGCCGAGCAAGGCGACGATACCGCCCTTGGGCACCTCCAGCGACACCCCGGCCACCGCGAGGATCGCACCGTCGTAGATCACTTCAATGTCGTTGACCGTCAGCAGTGACGGGCGCGCGGCGTCGGCGGCGGGCTGGCTCATGGTTTATTCATCCCCGGTGCAGGTACGCGGCGTCAGGCCTTTTTCCTTGGCGAACGCGGCCGACTTCTCATCGATCAGCGGACGCAACAGCGCGCGGTCGGCGGCGATCCACTCGCTAACCAGCGTCCAGTTGGCGCCGTCCCACTGCTGCACCCGCGCCGAACCGCCGCCTTCGTGGTCGCGGCATGACAGCTTGAGGTTCTGCATCAGGCCCAGGTAGCCCATGTCCTTGAGGCGCGCATCATCGATATTCAGGTGTTCCAGGCCCCAGCGGCCCTCTTCGCCATTGAGTGGGCGCTTGCCGAACTTGGCCTGGCCGGTACGGATCGCTTCCACGGCTACGGCGGCGTTCACCAGGCCGGAGTTGTAGTAGACGCTGCCGAAGTTTTTCAGGTCCTTGAGGTCGCTGTGGCCTTTATCGAGGATGTATTGCTTGAGGCGTTTGTGGATCTCGAAATCCGCGCCGGCCGGGTACGGCGTGAGCGCCAGGTAGCCTTTGGCGGAGGCACCGGCGGGCAGCACGTCTTCGCTGGAGCTGGCCCAGATATCGCCAATGATGTGGTCGACCGGGAAGCCGAAACGCGCGGCGGTCTTCACCGCCACCGGGGTGGACACGCCCCAGGTGCGCAGGAACACCCAGTCCGGGTTGGCCTGGCGCACCTGGCGCCATTGCGCCGACTGCTCGTTGCCGGGATCGGCGACCGGAATCTGGATATTTTCGAAGCCGTATTTCTCTGCGAGCAACTTCAGCGGGCCGAGCGTTTCGCGACCGTAGGCCGAGTCGTGGTAGACCGTGGCGATCTTCTTGCCCTTGAGTTTGTCGAAACCACCTTCGCGCTGGGCGATGTAATTCACCAGGGTCGAGGCTTCGCTGTAGAAGGTCAGCATCACCGGGAAGTTATAGGGGAACACCGTGCCGTCAGTGGCTTCGGTGCGACCGTAACCGAGGGTGATCAGCGGGATCTTGTCGACCTCGGCGCGCTCGCTCAAGGCATAGGCCGCCGGGGCGCCGTTGGGCTGGTACACCGCGACCGGCGCGCCGTCCAGGCCATTCTTGAAGCGCTCGTAGCACTCGATGCCCTTCTCCGCCGTCCACTCGGTCTCGCATTCCTGCCACACCAGCTTCACACCGTTGATGCCGCCTTCCACCTCGTTGATATAGCGCAGGTAGTCGATCATCCCGGCCCACACCTGCACGCCGCTGGACGCGTAGGCGCCCACGCGGTAGGTCGCCAGAGGAATGAATTGCTGGTCGGGCGAAGCCATCGCCGGGGGCACAGCGCCGGCCAGGGCAGCCAGCGCGAAGGCGGCGCCGGCCAGGGAACGTTTCAAGGATGCACGCATGGGAATTCTCTTGAGGGAATGTTAGAAACGCAGCGGCCACTGCCGCACACGGTCACGCAGGTTGTGCAACAGGCGAATCAGCCCCTCGGGTTCCTTGATCAGGAACACGATGATCAACACGCCAAAGATGATTTTCTGCAGGTTCTGCAACTGCCCTGCATCCACCGAGCCACCGAACAGTGCTTGCCCGGCATGACTGAGGAAGATCGGCAGCAAACTGATGAAGGCCGCGCCGACGAAGTTGCCGGCGATGCTGCCCATGCCGCCGATAATGATGATGAACAGGATCTGGAACGAGCGGTTGATATCGAAGCTGCTGGCACTCGCCGTGCCCAGGTAGGCAAAGGCCCACAGCGCGCCGGCGATCCCCAGGTAGAACGAGCTGACCGCAAACGCCAGGCGCTTGTAGCGCACCACCGGGATGCCGACCACGGCGGCGGCGGTGTCCATGTCGCGGATCGCCATCCAGTTGCGCCCCACCTGGCTGCGCACCAGGTTGATTGCGGTCCAGGTCAGCAGCAGCACCGTCACCAGGGTCAGCAGGTAACGGCCCAGCGGCGTATTGAGGTCGTACCCGAACAACGCCAGCTTCGGAGCCGAGATCGTGCCGGACGAGCCGTAGTTGTAGAACCAGGGGAATTTGACGAACAGCCACTCCAGGAAAAACTGTGCGGCCAGGGTGGTGACCATCAGGTAGAAGCCCTTGATCCGCGAACTCGGCAAGCCGAACAGCAGCCCGACCAACGCGCTGATAATCCCGCCGCCGAGCAGCGCCACCGGCAAGCCCAGTTCCGGCAGGCGCAGCAGGAAGCCATAGGTGGCGAAGGCGCCGACTGCCATGAAGCCGGCCGCGCCCACGGAGGTCTGCCCGGTATAGCCGGTGAGCAGGTTCAGGCCCAACCCGGCGAGGGACAGCACCAGGAACGGGATCAGGATCGCGTTGAGCCAATAGTCATTGCCCCACAGCGGCACGCCGATAAAGGCCACTGCCAACAGGCCGAGCAGGCCCCAGGGCACGCGCCGTTGGACCAGCAACAGCGGCGCGGTGAGTTGAGCAACAGGGGTCGACATGGTTTCAGACTCGCTCGATGGCGCGCTCGCCGAACAGGCCGGCGGGACGGATATACAGGAAGGCCAGGGCCAAGACATAAGCGAACCACGGCGTGATGCCGCCGCCGATCAACGGGCCGATATACACCTCGGCGAGGTTCTCCGCCGCGCCGACAATCAGCCCGCCGACGATCGCCCCGCCAATCGAGGTAAAGCCGCCGATAATCAACACCGGCAAGGCCTTGAGCACCACCAGCGACAGCGAGAACTGCACGCCCTGGCGCGCGCCCCACAGCAACCCCGCCACCAGCCCGACCACGCCGGCCACGGCCCAGACGATCTGCCAGATGCGGTTGAGGTTGATGCCGATCGACAGCGCCGCCGTGGTGTCATCCGCCACCGCGCGCAACGACACGCCGATGCGGGTCTTGTTGAACAGCAGCGCAAGCACCGTGACCAGCACCACGGCCACGGTCGCGGCGATCAGGTCGAACTGGCTGAGCATCAGCGACCCGACAAACAGCGGCACGTCGTCGATCCCCAGGTCCAGCGCGCGCACTTGCGAGCCCATCAAACCCTGGGCCAGGCCTTCGATAATGAACGACAGGCCGAGCGTGGCCATGAACAGGGTGATCTGCGAACGGTTGACCAGCGGGCGCAGCACCAGGCGCTCGATGAGCAACGCGCCGACGATCATCACGATCACCGTCAGCAGCAATGCCAGGGCAAAGGGCACGCCCTGATCGTGCAGGCTGACGAAGGTCAGCGCGGCAAACAGCAACATCGAGCCCTGGGCGAAATTGAACACGCCGCTGGCCTTGTAGATCAGCACGAAGCCGATGGCGACCAGCGAGTACATGGTGCCGGCGAGCAGGCCGCCGAGCAGGGTTTCGAAGAAGAAGGTCATCAGTGTGCGACTCCCAGGTAGGCCGCGATCACCTCGGGGTTGGCTTGCACGTCCGCCGGCGTGCCGTCGCCGACCTTGCGCCCGTAGTCGAGCACTACCACATGATCGGACAGGCCCATGACCACGCCCATGTCGTGCTCGATCAACACCACGGTGGTGCCGAGGTCGCGGTTTACATCGGCGACGAAACGCGCCATTTCCTGTTTTTCCTCGGCGTTCATCCCGGCCATGGGCTCGTCGAGCAGCAACAGGCTGGGCCCGGCGATCAGCGCGCGCCCCAGCTCCACACGTTTTTGCAGGCCGTAGGACAGGTTGCCCACCAGCACATCGCGGTGGGCCTGCAGCTCCAGGAACTCGAGGATGCCCTGCGCCCGCTGACGGAACGCCTCGGCTTCACGGCGGGCGCGGGGCAAGCCCAGCGCCTGCTCGATCAAGCTGCTGCGCATGTGCCGCGACAGGCCGGTGAGGACGTTGTCGAGCACACTCATTTTCTTGAACAGCGCATTGTTCTGGAAGGTCCGGCCAATGCCTCGGCGCGCCGCGCCCAGCGGATCGATGCGGTGCAAGTGCTGGTCCTCGAAGACGATCTCGCCGGCATCGAAGCGATACACGCCGTTGAGCACATTGAGCAACGAGCTTTTGCCGGCGCCGTTGGGGCCGATCAACGCGCAGATCTCACCGCGCCGCACCTCGAAGGACAACGCATTGATCGCCTTCACGCCTTTGAACGACAGCGAGATATCCCGCACCTGGAGAATGGCCTGGGTCATGCGCTTTCCCGTTTGAATTCGGCAAGCCATGTCGGCTCTGTCGTGGAAGTGAGGGGCTGCCAGATGTAGGTGAGGCGCTGGAAGCCGAGCAGTTTGCGCACGCGATTTTTCAGCAGGCGGCGCAGGCCGCTGTGCGGGTGGGCGATGGCCCAGTCGCACAGGCGCCGGCGCCAGGTGCCGTGGGGTGCCAGGCGGCTTTCGATATCCTCGGCCAAAGATTGCAGGCGCGCGGGCGACAGCAGCAGGCCGGTGGGAGCGACCTCACTGCGATCGCGCCGCGCCGAGGCCGGGCTTTCCGGGAACGCCAGGCCGTGCCCGCTGTTCAGCCATTGCTCGAGCACCACCGCCAGGCCGCCCTGCCACCGGGTGCCCTCCTCGCTCCACAGCGCAGTTTCGCCGCTGGGTTGCCACCAGCGCTGCACTTGCTGCGCCGGGTCGGTGAGGCCCAGCAACTGGGCAAAATCGAGTCGATTGGCGGCTGGCCAATGCCGTGCCTGTTGGCGGTCCTGCACATAACAATGGGTGGGACGAATGCGCCATAGCTGCTGGTGCAAGGCTTCGGTGTCGAGGTGATCGGCGAGGGTCAGCACCGTCCCGCCCACGGATTGCGCCGCCAGGGCCAGCAGCAACAGGTTGGGCTCGAGTGCACCGCTGAGGGCCAGCCGCGACGACTCGCCGAACCCCTGCTGGCGCAAGCCGTCGGCCAGGCGCTCGACATCGCGCAGCGCGTCGATCCAGCGCCAGGCATACCACTGGCCCTGGCGCTTGTGGCGCAGCGCGGTGTGCAGCGGTGTGATCTGCGCCCAATGCTGCAGTTGCTCCAGGGCCTTGGGCAGATTGCCGAGCAGTTCGGCAGGCCATTCCAGGGCCAGCGGACGCTTGAGTTCGTGCACGCTCATAGGGGTGATGCTCCTATTCAAGGGGTGTGCGTGCGGTGGTCCGCTGGCTGAATTATTTGACTCGACACCGCTCCCCTGTGGGCGCTGGCTTGCCGGCGCCCACGGGGATCGGCTTGAGTCAGTCAGATTGCGCTGGCCTTAAGGTCGCGATAACCGGCCCCCGGATGGTTCGACGCCAGCCGTGCACCGTCGCCGAAGAGCTTTTCGCGCAAGGTGCCCTGGGCGTATTCAGTCTTGTACACGCCGCGCTTCTGCAGTTCCGGCACCAGCAGGTCGACGGCGTCGATAAAGGTTTCGTGGGTCAGCGCGTAGGCCAGGTTGAAGCCGTCGACATCGGTCTCTTCCACCCATTCCTGCAACAGGTCCGCCACGGTTTCCGGGCCGCCGACAAACAGCGGGCCAAAGCCGCCGATGCCAACCCAATCGGCCAATTCATTCGGGGTCCAGACCTTGTTCGGGTCCGCCGTGGAGAAGGCTTCCACCGCCGACTGAATGGCGTTGGTGTGCACGTGCTTGAGTGGCTCATCGGGTTTGAACTGGCTGAAGTCGATGCCGGTCCAGCCGGAAATCAGCGCCATCGCGCCTTCATAGCTGACATAGGATTTGTACTCCTCGAACTTGGCCTTAGCCGTGGCGTCGGTCTCGCCGACGATCACCGTCTGCAGGTTGAAGATGAGGATTTTCTTCGGATCACGCCCCGCCTCGGCTGCACGCCGGCGGATGTCGGCGACGGTCTTTTTCAGCAGCACTTTGGACGGCGCGGCGACGAACACGCACTCGGCCTGCTCGGCGGCGAACTGCTTGCCACGACTCGACGCGCCGGCCTGGTACAGCACCGGCGTGCGCTGCGGCGACGGTTCACACAGGTGAATGCCGGGCACCTGGAAGTGCTTGCCGACGTGGCGGATCTCGTGGATTTTGCTCGGGTCGCTGAAGATCCGGCGCTCGCGATCACGCAGCACCGCGCCCTCCTCCCAGCTGCCTTCCCAGAGTTTGTAGCAAACCTCCAGGTATTCCTCGGCGTAGTCGTAGCGCGCATCGTGTTCGGTCTGGGCTTTCTGGCCCAGGTTCTTCGCACCACTTTCGAGGTAGGAGGTGACGATGTTCCAGCCGACGCGGCCCTTGGTCAGGTGATCGAGGGTCGAAAGCCGGCGCGCGAACGGGTACGGGTGTTCGAACGACAACGACGCCGTCAGGCCAAAACCCAGGTGTTCGGTAACCAGTGCCATGGGTGCGATCAGCGACAGCGGATCGTTGACCGGCACTTGTGCTGCCTGGCGAATCGCCGCGTCGCCGTTGCCGTTGTACACGTCGTAGATGCCCAGCACATCGGCGATGAACAAGCCGTCGAACTTGCCGCGCTCGAGGATTTTAGCGAGGTCGGTCCAGTACTCCAGGTCCTTGTACTGCCACGAACGGTCACGCGGGTGCGCCCACAGGCCAGGGGATTGGTGGCCGACACAGTTCATGTCGAAGGCGTTCAAGCGGATTTCACGGGACATCAAAGCACTCCGTTGAGGTGGTAGTTGCCGACAACCTGGTATTTGTGGCGCAGCGGGTCATCGAGGCTCGGCGGTAATGCGGTGCGTTGGCCGGTCAGTTCGAATTCGGTGGCGCTGGCAAAAAGCAGGGCTTCGGCGGCAGCGATCTGTGCTTCGGTGATGGCCACCGGGCTCGGGTGGGTCTCGGCGCGTTCGAGCAAGGCGGCGGCCACGTCCACGCGGATCTGCAGGTCGCCGAAGCGGCTGATCACGTAGGGGTCGTCACTTTTCGCGACGGCGCGGCGGGTGCTGTCCAGCAGTTGGCGCGCTTGATTCAGTGCAGTCATGGGCAGTCTCCTCAGTTCCAGGCGTGGCGTGCGGGCTTCACGCCGTTGAGCACGAAGTTGCCGATCAGGTGGTATTTCCAGCGGGCCGGGTCGTGCAGGGTGTGGGTGCGCGCGTTGCGCCAGAAGCGGTCGAGGTTGTGTTTGCCGGTGACCGAGCGAGTGCCAGCCAGTTCGAAGAGTTTGCTGCTGGCGAGCAAGGCGGTTTCCGCCGACAGTACCTTGGCCTGGGCAACGACCAGTGAAGCATTGGCGACGCTGTCTTCATTCGGCTCGGCCAGCGCCTGGTCCACTGCTTTGCCGGCCTTGGCGAGGATCGCTTCGGTGCCGTGCACGCGCCATTCCAGATCGCCGATGGCGGCGATGGTGAACGGGTCTTGCCAGCCGTGATCCTGTTGGCTGTCGATCCATGGCCGCGCCTGGCGTGCGTAAATCTTCGCCTGCTCCAGGGCACCGAGGGCGATGCCGGTGTCGACGGCAGCCTGGATGATCTGCGAGATCGGGCCGTTGGCGGTGGGTTGGTCGAAAGCCTGGTGGGCGGGGATCACCGCGCTGAGAGGGACGGTGACGCCGTCGAGGGTCACGCCGCCGCTGGCGGTGGTGCGCTGGCCAAAGCCGTCCCAGCTGTCGATCACACTCAAGCCCGGCGCGTCACGCTCGACAAAGGCGATAAACGCCTGGCCGTGTTCGTTGTTGCCGACGGTGGGCACGATATGCGCGAACAGCGCGCCGGTGCAGTAGAACTTCTCGCCGTTGATTTGGGCGGTGTCGCCGTGCACGCGGATCTGCGTGTCGAAGGTGCCGGCGTTTTTGCTCTTGGCTTCGGAGAAGGCGTTGCCGAAACGGTAGCCGGCCAGCACCTTGCCGAAGTAATGGCGTTTTTGTTCCTCGGTCGCGGTTTGCAGCAGGATGTCCACCACGCCCAGGTGGTTCTGCGGGATTTGCCCCAGGGACGGGTCGGCGGCGGAGATCAACTTGATCACTTCGGCCACGGTCACGTAGGACACTTCGGCGCCGCCGTAGGCCTTGGGAATGGTGATACCCCAAAGGCCGCTGGCGGAAAATTCGTCGAGTTCGGCCACCGGCAGGCGGCGCTCGCGGTCACGCACGCTGGCGTCGACGGCGAAGCGTTCGGCCAGGCGCTTGGCGACCTCGATGGCTTCGGCATCCGAGCGGATGATATGGGCAGGGTGTTGAGGATGGGCTGACATGGGCCGACTCCAGGCTCCGATGGGATGCTGGAGTGATTGCAGGAGTCGTGCCTGAATTTAATCGCCAATAAAATCAGCGAGTTGCTGGTAAATCAGGGCGCCAGGGCGGGTTTCAAACCAGCAAAGTGTCCATCCACTGTTGCCTGGCAGACAGTTAGATCACCACGTTGCGCACAAAGCGCACGGCCACATCACCCTGATTGCAATAGGCGTGGACCTGGCGGCTGGCGAACATATAGAACTCGCCGGCCGCGACGTGCCGTTCTTCCTCGTCCAATAGCAGCGTCAGGCTTCCCTCGAACACGAACAGCTGCACACTCCAGCCTTCCGGATCCGGCTCGGGGCTGTAGCGATCTCCCGGTTCAAGGCGCATTTCCCACAGCTCGACTTCGCGACGGGCGTGGGCCCTGGCCAGCAAGACCGCCTTGCTGCCGGGGATATCCCCGGCCCAGGCCAGCTCGTTGATGCGGCTGTGGTCGGGCGCATCCGGGGCCTGGATCAGGTCGCTGAACGCCACGTCCAATGCTTCGGCCACGCGGTCGAGGGTCGACAGGCTGACGTTCTTCTCGCCCGCCTCAATGGCCACCAGCATGCGCCGGCTCACCCCGGACTTTTCCGAGAGCGCAGTCTGGCTCAGGTCGGCGGCATGGCGCAGGCGCCTGACGTTCTGGCTGACGTGCTGCAGGACCGAGGCCCGTTGCGGATTTTCTTTGTGCACTATATTGCTCATAAGGTGGGTGTGCGCAGTATACTGCCCAGCAGTGCGGCGCATTGTGCGGTCCGTGCCTTTCCCTTGCAAGACCGAGCCGCCATGACCGCCGCGAATACCGCCCCACGTTTCAACCGTTTCAGCAAAGCCGAATGCCTCCTGGTGTTTATCACCATGATCTGGGGCGGCACCTTCTTGCTCGTGCAGCATGCCATGACGGTCAGCGGGCCGATGTTTTTCGTGGGCCTGCGCTTTGCCGCAGCGGCCATCGTGGTGGGCTTCTTCTCCCTGCGCACCCTGCGCGGCCTGACCCTGTTCGAGTTGAAGGCGGGCGCCTTCATCGGCACCTCGATCATGTTCGGCTACGGCATGCAGACCATCGGCCTGCAAACCATTCCAAGCAGCCAATCGGCCTTCATCACGGCGCTGTATGTACCGTGCGTGCCGCTGTTGCAGTGGTTGGTGCTGGGGCGCCGTCCGGGGCTGATGCCCAGCATCGGCATCATGCTGGCCTTTACCGGGTTGATGCTGCTGACTGGCCCGACCGGAGCCTCGCTCAACTTCAGCCCCGGCGAGATCGCCACGCTGATCTGCGCGATCGCGGTGGCGGCCGAAATCATCCTTATCGGCGCCTATGCCGGGCAGGTGGACGTGCGCCGGGTGACCGTGGTGCAACTGGCCACGGCGTCGCTGCTGTCATTTTTGATGGTGGTGCCGATGGGCGAAGCGTTGCCGGGGTTTTCATGGTTGCTGGTATTCAGCGCCGTGGGCCTGGGCTTGACCAGCGCGGTGATCCAGGTGGCGATGAACTGGGCGCAGCAGAGCGTCTCGCCCACCCGTGCCACGTTGATTTATGCCGGCGAGCCGGTGTGGGCCGGCGTCATCGGGCGGATCGCCGGGGAACGCTTCCCGCCGCTGGCGATGCTGGGCGCGGCGTTGATTGTGGTGGCGGTGATTGTCAGTGAGCTGAAGACGCGCGGTTCGAGAGTTGTCGACGCCAAGGCCGAGGTTGAACCGGAAAGCCAGGGTTGATGATTTAAGCGGCAAACGGCAAGAAATATACCCTCGGCTATCCTCTTGTAGCTTGCCGCTTATAGCTGCCGTCTCCGACCTCTGTAGGATCCTGCCACATCTTGCCGTTTGGTGATCGAGAAAGCGGCACGTATGATGCATCCCAAACTCCCGCAGATTAGAAGCCTATGTCCCTGATAGTTCTACTGCTTCTGCCTTTTATTGGCAGCTGTCTGGCGGCCTTGCTGCCGCACAATGCACGTAACACCGAATCCCTGCTGGCGGGCCTTGTGGCCTTGGTCGGCACGATTCAAGTCGCCCTGTTCTACCCCCAGATCGCCCACGGTGGCGTGATCCGCGAAGAATTCATGTGGTTGCCCAGCCTCGGGCTGAACTTCGTGCTGCGCATGGACGGGTTCGCCTGGCTGTTCTCGATGCTGGTGCTGGGCATCGGCACGCTGGTGTCGCTGTACGCCCGCTACTACATGTCACCGGAAGACCCGGTGCCGCGTTTCTTCGCGTTTTTCCTGGCCTTCATGGGGGCCATGCTGGGCCTGGTGATCTCCGGCAACCTGATCCAGATCGTGTTCTTCTGGGAACTGACCAGCCTGTTCTCGTTCCTGCTGATCGGCTACTGGCACCACCGCGCCGATGCACGCCGGGGTGCCTATATGGCGCTGATGGTCACCGGTGCGGGCGGTCTGTGCCTGCTGGCCGGGGTGATGCTGCTGGGGCATATCGTCGGCAGCTATGACCTGGACCAGGTGCTGGCGGCGGGCGAGCAGATTCGCGCGCATTCGCTGTACCCGGTCATGCTGGCGCTGGTGCTGATCGGCGCCCTGAGCAAGAGCGCACAGTTCCCGTTCCACTTCTGGCTGCCCCACGCGATGGCGGCGCCGACCCCGGTTTCCGCCTACCTGCACTCGGCAACGATGGTGAAGGCCGGCGTGTTCCTGCTGGCCCGCCTGTGGCCGTCGCTGTCCGGCAGCGAAGAATGGTTCTGGATCGTCGGCGGTGCCGGCGCCCTCACCCTCCTCCTCGGCGCTTACTGCGCCATGTTCCAAAACGATCTGAAGGGCCTGCTGGCCTACTCCACGATCAGCCACCTCGGGCTGATCACCCTCCTGCTGGGCCTCAACAGCCCGCTGGCCGCCGTCGCCGCCGTGTTTCACATTCTCAACCACGCGACCTTCAAGGCCTCGCTGTTCATGGCCGCCGGTATCATCGACCACGAAAGCGGCACCCGCGATATCCGCAAGCTCAGCGGCCTGGTGCGGTTGATCCCGTTTACCGCGACCCTGGCGATGGTCGCGAGTGCCTCCATGGCCGGCGTACCGTTGCTCAACGGGTTCCTGTCCAAAGAGATGTTCTTCGCCGAAACCGTGTTCATCACCTCGACCGCCTGGGTGGAGTTCGCCCTGCCATTGATCGCGACCATTGCCGGTACGTTCAGCGTGGCCTACGCCCTGCGCTTCACTGTCGACGTGTTCTTCGGCCCGACTGCCACCAACCTGCCGCACACCCCACACGAACCGCCGCGCTGGATGCGCGCGCCGGTCGAGCTGCTGGTGTTCACCTGCCTGCTGGTGGGGATCTTCCCGGCCCAGGTGGTCGGTTCGATTCTCGCCGCCGCCGCCCTGCCGGTCGTAGGCGGAGTGCTGCCCGAGTACAGCCTGGCGATCTGGCACGGCTGGAATGCGCCGATGATCATGAGCCTGGTGGCGATGTCCGGTGGCGTGGTGCTGTACCTGCTGCTGCGCAAGCAGCTCAAGCGCGGGCGCTTCAAATACCCGCCGATCATCAGTTATTTCAACGGCAAGCGCGGCTTCGAGCGCAGCCTGGTAGTGATGATGCGTGGCGTGCGCAAGATCGAAAAACGCATCAGCACCAAACGCCTGCAGACCCAGCTGTTCCTGCTGGTGCTGGCGGCAGTGATCGCCGGCCTGATCCCGATGCTGCACAGCGGCATCAGTTGGGGCGACCGCCCGAAAATCCCGGGTTCCATCGTGTTCGTGACCTTGTGGCTGCTGGCGATTGCCTGTGCCCTCGGCGCTGCCTGGCAGGCCAAGTATCACCGGCTGGCGGCCCTGACCATGGTCAGCGTGTGCGGCCTGATGACCTGCATCACCTTTGTGTGGTTCTCGGCGCCGGACCTGGCGCTGACGCAACTGGTGGTCGAGGTGGTGACCACCGTGCTGATCCTGCTGGGCCTGCGCTGGCTGCCACGGCGGATCGAAGAAGTCTCGCCACTGCCCAGCTCGCTGCGCAAGGCACGTATCCGTCGCCTGCGTGACTTCCTGCTCTCCACCGTGGTGGGCGGCGGCATGGCGCTGCTGTCCTACGCGATGCTGACGCGCCAGACGCCCAACGACATTTCCTCGTTCTACTTGAGTCGCGCCCTGCCCGAAGGCGGCGGCAGCAATGTGGTGAACGTAATGCTGGTGGACTTCCGGGGCTTCGACACCTTGGGCGAAATCACCGTGCTCGGCGCCGTGGCGCTGACGGTGTACGCCCTGCTGCGCCGTTTCCGCCCGTCCAAGGAAAGCATGCAACTGCCGGCGCAACAGCGCCAGCTCGCGCCGGACGTGGCCACCGACCTGGTCAACCCGCGCCAGGCCAGCGACACCGCCCTGGGCTTCATGATGGTACCGGCGGTGCTGGTGCGCCTGCTGCTGCCGATTGCGCTGGTGGTGTCGTTCTACCTGTTCATGCGCGGCCACAACCAACCGGGCGGCGGCTTCGTCGCCGGGCTGGTGATGTCGGTGGCGTTTATCCTGCAATACATGGTCGCCGGCACCCAGTGGGTCGAGGCGCAGATGAGCCTGCGGCCGATGCGCTGGATGGGCTTCGGGCTATTCTCGGCGACCCTCACCGGGCTCGGTGCGCTGTTTGCCGGGTACCCCTTCCTGACCACGCACACCTGGCATTTCAGCCTGCCGCTGCTGGGCGACATTCATATCGCCAGCGCGTTGTTCTTCGACGTCGGCGTGTACGCCATGGTCGTCGGCTCGACGCTGCTGATGCTCACCGCCCTCGGTCACCAATCCGTACGAGCGCATAAACCGAGCAACCAGGCCAAAGTGGTTGCCGCAACGGAAGGAGCCGCCTGATGGAAGAAGTCATCGCAATCGCCATTGGGGTCCTGGCGGCCTCCGGCGTCTGGTTGATCCTGCGCCCACGGACGTTTCAGGTGGTGATGGGCCTGTGCCTGCTGTCGTATGGGGTCAACCTGTTCATCTTCAGCATGGGCAGCCTGTTTATCGGCAAGGAGCCGATCATCAAGGACGGCGTGCCGCAAGACCTGCTCAACTACACCGACCCGCTGCCCCAGGCACTGGTGCTCACGGCCATCGTGATCAGCTTCGCCATGACCGCCTTGTTCCTGGTGGTGCTGCTGGCCTCCCGGGGCCTGACCGGCACGGACCATGTGGACGGCCGGGAGCCCAAGGAATGACGTGGATGAATCAACTGATCGTCGCGCCGATCCTGCTGCCGCTGCTGACCGCCGCGTTGATGCTGATGCTCGGCGAGAAGCACCGCCCGCTCAAGGCGCGCATCAACCTGTTCTCCAGCATGATCGGCCTGGGTATCGCGATTCTGCTGCTGTACTGGACGCAAAAAGGCGGCCCCGGCTCGATTGGCGTGTACCTGCCGGGCAACTGGCAGGTGCCGTTCGGCATTGTGCTGGTGATCGACCAACTGTCGGCACTGATGCTGGTGCTGACGGGGATCATCGGGGTGAGCGCGCTGCTGTTCGCCATGGCTCGCTGGGACCGTGCCGGCACCAGTTTCCATGCATTGTTCCAGATCCAGATGATGGGCCTGTACGGCGCGTTCCTGACCGCCGACCTGTTCAACCTGTTCGTGTTCTTCGAGGTGCTGCTGGCGGCGTCCTACGGCTTGATGCTGCACGGCTCGGGGCGGGCGCGGGTGTCGTCGGGGCTGCATTACATTGCGATCAACCTGCTGGCGTCGTCGTTGTTCCTGATTGGTGCGGCGATGATATACGGCGTCACCGGCACGCTGAACTTCGCTGACCTGGCGCTGAAAATCCCGCTGGTGCCCGAGGCTGATCGCGGCTTGCTGCACGCCGGTGCGGCAATCCTCGCCACCGCGTTCCTGGCCAAGGCCGGCATGTGGCCGCTGAACTTCTGGCTGGCGCCCGCCTATTCCTCGGCCAGCGCACCGGTGGCGGCGATGTTCGCGATCATGACCAAGGTCGGCGTGTACACCGTGCTGCGGTTGTGGACCCTGCTGTTCTCCGGCCAGGCCGGGGCCTCGGCGCTGTTTGGCGGCGACTGGCTGGTGTACGGCGGCATGGCCACGATCATCTGCGCGGCGCTGGCGATGATCGCTGCGCAGCGGCTGGAGCGCATGGCAAGCCTGAGCATCCTGGTTTCGGCCGGGATCCTGTTGTCGGCGGTGGGCTTTGCCCAGCCAAGCCTGACTGCCGGCGCGTTGTTCTATCTGGTCAGCTCCACGCTGGCGCTGAGTGCGCTGTTCCTGCTGGCCGAATTGATCGAACGCTCGCGCTCGGCCAATGACCTGCCGCTGGACGAGGAAATCGACGCGCTGCCCAAGGCCATGGAATCCTTGCACCCGCGTCCGGGCGTCAACCTCGATGACGAGCAGAAAGCCGTGATCGGCCAGGTCATCCCCTGGACCATGGCCTTCCTCGGCTTGAGCTTCGTGGCGTGCGCCTTGCTGATCATCGGCATGCCGCCGCTGTCGGGGTTTATCGGCAAGCTCAGCTTGTTGAGTGCGCTGGTCAATCCGCTGGGCCTGGGCGTCAGTGTCGATGAGCCGATTCGTCCTGCGGCCTGGGGCCTGGTGGCGCTGCTGATCCTGTCCGGCCTGGCCTCGCTGATCGCTTTCGCCCGCCTGGGCATCCAGCGCTTCTGGACCCCGGAGGAGCGCCCCTCGCCGCTGCTGCGCCGCTATGAGTGCGTGCCGATCTTCTTCCTGCTGGGCTTGAGCATCCTGCTGACCTTCAAGGCCGAACCGTTGATGCGCTACACCCAGGCCACCGCCGAGAGCCTCAACAACCCGGAACACTACGTGATGGCCGTCATGGCAACGCGCCCAATTCCGAGCCCTGAAGCCAAGTCCGCCGCGCTGGAGGTGCAGCCATGAAGCGTCTGTTCCCTGCCCCGTGGCTGTCCCTGGCGTTGTGGGTATTGTGGCTGGTGTTGAACCTGTCGGTGAGCCCCGGCAACCTGCTGCTGGGTGCGTTGCTGGGCGTTCTTGCGCCCTTGCTGATGGCGCCGTTGCGGCCGTTGCCAATCCGTATCCGTCGCCCGGGGGTGATCATTCGCCTGTTCTTGCGCGTGGGCCGGGATGTGATCATCTCCAACCTGCAAGTGGCCTGGGGCGTGCTGACGTGTGGGTCACGCCCGCCGCGCTCGCGTTTTATCAAGATCCCCCTGGACCTGCGCGACGCCAACGGCCTGGCCGTACTGTCGATGATCACCAGCGTCACGCCCGGCACCGTCTGGTCTGAACTGGCGCTGGACCGCAGCATCCTGCTGCTGCACGTGTTCGACCTGGATGACGAAGCGCACTTTATCCAGCACTTCAAGGATGCCTATGAACGGCCCCTCATGGAGATCTTCGAATGAGCGCCCTGCTTTCCAATGCGATCCTGTTCAGCCTGTTCCTGTTCTCGCTGGCCATGGTGCTGACCCTGATCCGCCTGTTCAAGGGCCCGTCGGCCCAGGACCGGGTACTCGCGCTGGACTACCTGTACATCCTGGCGATGCTGATGATGCTGGTACTGGGCATTCGGTATGCGAGTGACACCTACTTTGAAGCGGCGCTGCTGATTGCACTGTTCGGCTTCGTGGGCTCGTTTGCCCTGGCGAAATTCCTGCTGCGTGGGGAGGTGATTGAATGATGCCGTTGTGGATGGAAATCGTTGTCGCAGTGCTACTGGTGCTCAGCAGCGTGTTTGCGTTGATTGGCGCGCTTGGCTTGCTGCGGATGAAGGACTTCTTCCAGCGCATGCACCCGCCTGCCCTGGCTTCGACGCTGGGCGCCTGGTGCGTGGCGTTGGCGTCGATTATCTATTTTTCGGTGCTCAAGTCCGGGCCGGTGTTGCACGGCTGGCTGATCCCGATCTTGCTCTCGATCACGGTGCCGGTGACTACGCTGCTATTGGCGCGTACTGCGCTGTTTCGCAAGCGCATGGCGGGCGATGATGTACCCGCCGAAGTCAGCAGCCGCCGCTGATTCATCAAGCGAACACAGTAAAAAATGTGGGAGCGGGCTTGCTCGCGAATGCGGTTTTTCAGTCAGCACATCAGCGACTGACCCACCGCATTCGCGAGCAAGCCCGCTCCCACATTTGGTTTTGCATCAGACAAATGATCTGATGTGCGCCGCCAACTCCGCTAGCTCGGCATCATCCGCCCGCACAAAATCGTGGGACGAGATATAGCCCTCATAGGCTTCGAAAAACTTCTCCACCTTGGAGCTGATGGGCTTGAAGGTACTGTCCCCGCCCGTCCCATGCATGGGAAACAGCTTCGCATGCAAATGATCCACTCCATACCCTTCAAGAATCATCCCCGTACGGGCCACATCCGGAAACGCGCGGTCGATCTGTTGCGCAGTCTTCTTCGCGGCGATAGCAAGCCCGGCCAACACCTCATCCGACTGCGCAAACGCATAGCTGCCGTAGTGCTGCTTGGGGATTACCACGCTGAAACCCGGTGTGTTGGGAAAGATCGAAAGAAACGCCATATGCTGGTCGTCTTCCCACAAGATGTGCGCCGGGGAAGTCTTTTGAACGATGCTGCAGAAAATACACGTCATTTGAATCTCCATCAGTGGCTCTTGCTGCCCTTCAGATAGCACAGATTCCGTTACAAGATCGACGCGCCGAACCTGCGAAACCGTGGCATCCAATCATCGAGAATCTGCGCCGACGCCAGCACGTGATGCGCCCGCCCGATCAACAGCCGACGTGGCACAAAGCCGATGTATCGCGAGTCATCGCTGTTATCGCGGTTATCCCCCAGCATGAAATAGCTGTCGGCCGGCACCACCACTGGCGCGAAATTGCGCATCGCCCGCACTGTCGGCATGAACTGCACAGTACGCTGGCGGTTGGCGGCCAATTCGTTCAGCTTGATCCCAGGTACCGTATGACCTGGGACAATTGGCTCGCTGATGTCCTGCGCATCACTGTAGGTGGCTGGCGTACCGTTGACCCACAGCACTTCATCGCGCATTTCCAGGGTGTCGCCGGGAACGCCGACAATCCGCTTGATCAGGCGCATGCCATCCTTGGGTGACGAAAACGTCACCACATCGCCGCGCTGGGGGTTATCGAGGTGGGCCAGGGAAATGTCCGTGAGCGGGACCTTGAGGTCATACGCTACGCGATTGACCAGCACCACATCGCCTTCCAGCAAGGTCGGGCGCATGGAGCCGGAGGGAATCGGATTCCAGTCGGCCAGGGAGGTACGGAAAACGCCGAAGCATATCCAGAAAATGATTGCGTAACGGTAACGGATCAACCAACTTCGCATACATCCTCGCACGACAGAAAAGGGCATCAGGATTGTTTCTCGGACGCCCGGTTGTGGCACGCGAGGATTAAATGAGTATTAGCGTCAAAGCGCACTAAAAGGAGTTTTCGCCATGGATATCCGCTGTTCCGTTTTTATCGCTACCAGCATCGACGGTTTTATTGCCCGTCCAGACGGTGATATCGAATGGTTGCACCGACCGGAATACGAAACCGCCGAGCTGAACGGCGTGACCTATGAACGCTTCATCGCCACGGTCGATGCACTGGTAATGGGTCGCAAAACCCTGGAGAAAATCTTGTCCTTCCCGGAGTGGCCCTACGAGGGCACGCCCGTCATTGCGCTCTCCCATCAGCCTCTGCAGATCCCTGCGCATCTGGAGGGCAAGGTCGAGGTCATGGCAGGAGACGTCACCTCACTCGTGGCAACGTTAGCCGAACGCGGTATGAAGCACCTCTATATCGACGGTGGCCAGACGATCCAGGCGTTTCTTGAAGCGGGCTTGGTCAATGAGCTGATCATTACGCGTATCCCAATTTTGCTGGGGCAAGGCATTCCACTGTTCAGCCAGGTTGGCAGTGAGCAGGAGCTGCAGCATATTGGCACCTACGTGTCGGACAATGGTTTTGTGCAAAGTCGGTATCAAGTAATGTCAGGCGCTCACGCCGCGCAATAATGGATTTCTCTGAAGGAACAGACCATGAACCCACCCCTCGCATTGGTCGCAGGCATAGGCAGCCGTAATCGCTCCATCGGCAAAGCCGGCGGGCTGTTGCGAATGGTGCCGGATGATCTGCGCCGATTCGCTGCCAAGACGATTGGCAAGCCGGTCATCATGGGCCGAAAAACCTTCGAGTCGGTCATTGCCCTCAGCGGTAGGCCATTGGCTGATCGGCCCAACATCGTGCTGTCCAGAAACCCTGACTATGTGCACGAGCACGCGATCGCCTGCCAATCCCTGGCAGCGGCACTAGAACGCGCAGCCCTCTACACCCCCGAGGAAATTCATATCGGTGGCGGGCCAGAGCTTTATGACCAAGCGATACACCTTGTGGACAGGCTGTACCTGACCCTGTTCGACGATGATCACGAGGGTGAAGCCAGGTTTCCGCGTTTTGAGGATGAGTTCGTTGAGGTCTGCCGCCATGGCGTCCGACAGCACGAGGGCCTTGAGTACGAATGGGTGGACTACGTCAGGCGTAGATAACAACGCAATGAAACGGCCACGCTAAAAACTGTAGGAGCTGGCTTGCCAGCTCCTACATTTGGATTGGGGACATCTGCGGATCGGCCGCGTGCCTGCCAACAATCCATTGACTAAACCCTTCTGAAAAACCATAGCCGTCCGTTGAAGGCTATCGCGTGTTTATCGTACCCAGACGCTGCCGGTCAACGCTACGGAGGACCTGGCGTCAGCTCAAGCGCTGGCAAGCATTTGGCTTTTCACAGATAAATCTGAAACCGAAGAACTCGCGAAGTGGACACGGTAAAAAATGTGGGAGCGGGCTTGCTCGCGAAGGCGGTGTGTCAGCCACTGCAGCTGTGACTGACACGCCGCCTTCGCG
>NZ_JASCPP010000104.1:0-21246 GCF_029959745.1 Pseudomonas sp. PS01298
CCCATCAAGCCCAGCTCCCCCCAACAAGCCCGGTTCACTCCAATAAACCCAACTCACAAAAAACCGCGGCTCCCCCCTATCCAGACACCACAGCCGTGGCCTTCCATCGACTTTCGCCCAAACAATCGAAAACATTATTTGCTTTATTTGTATACAAAAGCATAATTCGCTTCGTGCGAGTTCCTGACCTATTGGTCAACAAAACCCGCCAGCACCTCAAAGCGCTGCTGCCCACTTTCGTGACCGGCGCTGGAAATAACAATAAAACTCTTGAGGAGTACTCGCTGTGGAAAGCCGCAAATCCGAAGCCCCAACGCTGGATCTCTCACCCGCACGCAGTGGCTGGCTGGAACGCCTGTTCAAACTGCGCCTGCATGGCACCACAGTGAAGACCGAACTGATCGCCGGCCTCACCACGTTCATCACCATGGCCTACATCATCTTCGTCAACCCCAACATCATGGCCGACGCCGGCATCGATCATGGCGCGGCGTTTGTCGCCACGTGCATCGCCGCGGCGCTGGGTTGTCTGTTGATGGGCCTGTACGCCAACTGGCCGGTAGGCCTGGCGCCGGGCATGGGCCTGAACGCGTTTTTCACCTACACCGTGGTCGGCACCATGGGCTATCACTGGGAAACCGCGCTGGGTGCGGTGTTCATTTCCGGCGTGTTGTTCATGGGCCTCACGCTCTCCCGGATCCGCGAGTGGCTGCTCAACAGCATTCCGGTCAGCCTGCGCCACGCCATGGGCGCGGGTGTCGGTCTGTTCCTCGGGGTGATCGGCCTGAAAACCGCCGGGATCATCGTCGACAGCCCGGCCACGCTGATCAAGCTCGGCTCGCTGCATGAGCCGGCGCCGCTGCTGGCGGCGGTGTGTTTCCTGCTGATCGCGATCCTCAGCTATCACCGCGTATTCGGCGCGATCCTCATCAGCATCATCGCCGTGACCCTGGCCGGCTGGGGCCTGGGCCTGGTGCATTACAACGGGATCCTTTCCACCCCACCAAGCCTGGCACCGACCTGGATGGCCATGGACGTGAAGGGTGTGTTCAATGTGAGCATGATAAGTGTGGTATTTGCCTTTCTTTTTGTGCACATGTTCGATACCGCCGGTACACTGATGGGCGTTGCGCAACGCGCCGGGCTGGTCAATGCCGACGGCAGGATCGATAACCTGTCCCGCGCCCTCAAGGCTGACAGTGCCTCCAGTGTGTTCGGCGCCATGGTCGGTGTACCGCCGGTGACCAGCTACGTGGAAAGCGCTGCCGGAGTTGCCGCCGGTGGCCGTACCGGGTTGACCGCGGTCACGGTCGGCGTGCTGTTCGTGGCGGCGATGTTTTTCGCGCCGCTGGCGGGCATGATCCCGGCCTACGCCACGGCGGGTGCGCTGATTTACGTGGCGATGCTGATGATGGCGAGCATGGCCCATATCAATTGGGATGAAGCCACCGACAGCATCCCGGCCATCGTGACCGCGATCATGATGCCGCTGACCTTCTCGGTCGCCGACGGGATCGCCCTGGGCTTTATCACCTATGTGGCGCTCAAGGCTGGCACCGGCAAGTACCGCGAGATCTCCGTGAGCCTGTGGGTGCTGTGCGCGATCTTTATCGCCAAGTTCGTCTTTCTATAAAAAAGGAGCATGCAATGAGTCTGGAAACCTGGCTGCTGTTCAGTGGCGCTGCACTGGTAGTGATCCTGATCCCGGGGCCGCTGTCGTTGCTGATGATCAGCAACAGCCTGAACTACGGCCTGCGTCGCTCATACCCGGCCTTTCTCGGCGGGGTGATCGCCTCGATCTGCCTGTTGAGCGCGTCGGCCCTGGGCCTGGGCGCATTGCTGCTCGCGTCGGAAAACCTGTTCAGCGCACTGAAGATTGTCGGCGCGCTGTACCTGTTCTATCTCGCCTGGCAGAGCTGGCAGCAATCACGCCAGCCATCCCAGGGCGCGACAGTGCCGCAGGCTGCGCCGGTGCCACGCTTTCGCGCGCTGTTCGGGCGCGCTTTTGTGCTGGGGGCCAGCAACCCCAAGGACATCCTGTTTTTCGCCGCCTTTTTGCCGCAGTTCCTGAGCAGCCAGCAACCTTTCCTGCCGCAGTTGCTGATCATGATCGCCACCTGGACCCTGCTCGACCTGCTGTGCAAGCTGGCCTACGGCCTCGGCGCCCATGGTGCTGCGCGGTACCTGCGCAGTGGCAGCGGTCAAAGCTGGTTCAACCGCGTCAGCGCCGCCCTGTTCGGCAGTGCCGGCGTGGCTTCGCTGATCAAGGCTAGAATGGTTTCACTTTGACGAAATAAACCGTTGGCGGCAGATTGCCCTGGCTGGGCCATTGAATGCCGGTGACGATCGGAACGAGGCGCTGCTCCCTCATGGCGCTTCGGACCATGGCAGCCACGACTGAATCCTGATGCGCGTTGATGGCCGTATTCACCCAGCCATCAGTCAGGCGCATATTCAACTGAACGCTCCCTCGCTCAAGCCACTGATAGGTCATGTAATACAGCTGGCTTGAACGTGGATGCGTCGCCACCAGTTCATGCATCGGAACATGCCCTCGCCTTACCTGCCATTCGTGAAGGCTGAAACCCTGCTGCTCGAGCACTGACCTGACAGCCGCGCGTTGGGCGGTTCTTCTCTCAATCGCCAACGACATGTCACCGGACCGCAGCCGCGCATCCAACGCCACAGGGGGCCTGAAGTCGACACGCGTAAAGCCTGGGGTCTTGCCTTCGTAACCAATGAACACTGACGTCGGCTTCCTTTGCACAGGCCGCAGCATCCTCAGCAAATCATCCGTCTGACCGGGCCTCACCGGATTGGGGGTCATCCAATCGTCTAACGTCGCCCGCAGGTTGAGCAAATGGCTGGCCGTTGCCGAGCGAGAGGAGTCCGAAAGCTCAAGCACCCGGGCCACTGCAAACTTGCGGCTGTGACGCGTCAGCCCTGGGAACGCCCTGCCGACCTCTGCCTCCGGCGGCCCAGTGAACAGAGGGGCATGGAGCTGCCACTCACCGGTGGCGGTACGCGTCGCCGGCAGCGGTTGCTCACCCAGCGCGGTGGTGGTCCATCGTTCAATGTCCACGCTGACCCTGGAAACCAGTGGCTCGTGTTTGCCGATAAACACGAACTCGCTCAGCGGCGCGTGATCGCCTTGGTGGAGCAACCGGTAATAACCCGCCGCCGATTGTGTGGGCGTGTCATAGCGGCGGCCCACGTAAATGAGGTCATAGGGAAATCCTGGCGGTTCCAGCGGCACATGGAATACCCCTGAAGCCACGGAAGCCAGCGACTGCGCGTCAGGTGCGGGTGCACGCCAACTGAACCAGTGATCGGCCGGTGCGGATGACTGGCGGATCCGGTTGTGCGTGGCGATGCGCACGCTGGGCGGGCGCCAACTCGGCGGCTGCACCGCTTGCCACGGACTGAGTAGCGCGGAACTCGGACCGGCCATGGGCGCATCCGCCCCCAGCAGCCATTCCTTGGGCGAATAAATCGTCAGGATCAGCTCATCTGTTCCCGGCGCGTCGCTGTTTTGCAGGCGGAAAAACGCTTCGCCCTCACGGCGGTAAACCGGGTAATGGTGCGTGTCTTCCACCAAGAAGTGCTCGCCGCGCCGCACGTAGAGACCCTTTTCCCCGGGCCCCTGCAACACCACCGCGTTGTGCGGCCTGCCCGGGGCGCGAAACCGTTCCAAGGGCTTGAGCCGCGCGACTGCCGGGGACGATCGCGGCAGGTTGAGGGGCCGACCAAACTGCGCGAGGGTTGAACGATGGATCCGTCCCAGGCTTGCACCTATCGACCGCGTCATCGGGCGAACCACCGCGCCCGCCTTCACCTTTGGACCGGGCACAAAGCTCAGCAACAGGTCTATCGCCAAAAATACCGTGCCAAACGCCACGTCCACCGCAACCCGAGGATCACCCGTGCGGTGATAGTGTCGCGCGGTCAGCAGCAGCTCATACAACTGGTTACCCAAGCCAAAAAACGGCAGGACAATCGACAGCAAGGCCCGCCCTCGGCTATCCGCCTCGGCCTCCAGGCGCTGCTCGCGGTAGGTCTCCAGACTTTTGCGCGACTGACTGCCGGCCTGTGCCTGACGGTGCAGATCAATCGCCCTCGCCTGATACAGGAGCGCCCTGGCATCACTGTGTGAGGTGGGCACCAAGGCCAGCCAGTGCTGCGGGTCACTGGCAATCTGCTCGAGGATCTGTTTTTCAATGTCCTCGAACAGTGCAGTGGGCACCAGGTGTTTGACGGAGAACGAGCGAACAAACTCGACGCCGCGCCAGAACCCATTCACCAGGGCGTAGTCAGGGCGCAAGTCGGCGGGGTCGAAGGACGTCGCGTGTGTTTGCCCAGGATGCGCGTTGATGGCTTCGAACGCCCAGCCGGGTGCAATGTGCCGTGCCAGTGCGCTGACGTGATCAGGCGATGCCCAGTGACGGTTCAGGTGTTCCTGGGCCGCTTGCAGGTTGGCGTGCTCACTGAGGCTCATGCCATCCGGCGCGGCGGGCCAGTAAACCACGCAACGTTGGGAAAGCCGGTCATGAATCACCAGGATGCCCGCGCAATAACGATCATGCTGCAGGGTATGGGCCACCAGATGCACGATGTACAGCTGCAATTGATCGCCATGTTCCAGCAAATCCTGAGGAATGCGTGCGTTCATGGCGGTGTTGAAAAAGCGCTGCGCCTCCAGCGTCAACCCGCGTCGAACCGCCGAATACAGATCTGCGTCGGCACCTGCCCGCAAGACGCGTCTCAAGAGTTGTGGCACACGCATGTCGGTACCGGGCGAATAAAACACACTGTCGATCAATACCGCGTAGCGCCCGCCGATATCCAGCGAGAACACCATATTGATCAAGTAGTCCGCGCTCAGTTGCTGCTTCCACGCGGGTTTGAGGTACTCGGCGTACTTGAAACGCCACCACGTGGGCATCATCTGCGGGTCGAGGTTATGCAGCGCCAACTGCAGCAGGCTGAACCGCGAACGCTCGGGGCTGGGCGTCAGGACTTCCTTGCGATCGCCCACTGTACAACTGCTTTCCCAACCACAGACCTTGCCGTCGACGTGGTCGGGCATGTCGATAAACGGTGTGTCGATATCCAGTTGCGGGAACAGGCCGTCCTCGCGTAAGCGCGCAATCAACCGTTCACGGGCATAGGTGTGCAGATCCGGCAGCCGCTGTTTAAGGTGTTCTTCAAACGCCAGCACGCTGCCCAGGGAGTGGCGCAGCAGGTGCTTGAAGCGCTTGCGCTGCGCCACGCTCGCCTCGCCCAGCCAGGACGGCAGTTTTTTCTTCGCGCTCGCAGCCTTGCGCACCAGCGCCACATGCACCTGCGCCTGGATCAGCGCATCGCTGACCGGCGCATGCAGATGCTGCTCCAGTTCGACCGCCAGCAGCAGGCGACTCAAGGCAATATCCGCGGTTTCACTGAATACACGGGCGCCGCCATCGAGGCCGCGCTGCAGGGACAGGTAACCTTTGAGCAGCCGTTTGAGCGCCAGCAGCACGGGGTTACCCTCGATGATTTGATAACGCACCGCGAGGGTTTGGTCGGCAGCCTGCTCACGCACACTTTGGCGTTTGGGTCGCTCGACGTAGCGCCCCAGCACCGATTCATCTCGGCTGCCAAGGCTGGCCCTGATCCCCACGGATAATGCGCCAAGGCTGTCAAATACCGTCACGCCGCCGTCTCGCCCGAACGCACACAGCACCGCCGGTTCGCGCCGCTCGGGATCACTGAGCGCCGCCTTGCGGGTCACCGCAAACAGGCTGTGCAACGGAGAATCGGTATCGGGTCCAGCCCCCACCAGAACCGACAGCACGCAGGCCTCGCTGTCTGCCCGTTTGCTGGCCAGCGGCGTATCCAGCACTTCGAGCAGCAGGTCGCGGTGGACCGTGCGGACCAACTTGAGTCGGTGCTGCAACTCGATTTCGCCACGCAGCCAATCGGTCCAGAGTTGGAGGACAGAGGCCAGGCGATGGCGTTCACCGTCGGGTTTTGCCTTCCAGAACGCCACGTCGAACAGCTGCAGTTGCGCCCCCTGCACCAGCGCGGACAAGGTGTCCGCGGTAGCCTTGAGTTGCGCTTCAAGCGTCACGAAATCCCGCAAGGCTTGGGTATATTCCACAGGGTCCTGCGGGTTCAGCAGTTTCATCAGGCCTTTTTCGTAGCGTTTGACTTGGTGCAGCGCAGTGTCCATCGCCAGCCACGGCGCCGTACTGGCGAAAATGATCTCGTGACGCCGTCGATGCCGGTCCCAGGCCTGCAATGGCTGGCGCATACTCCCCAACCGTGGCGTGCCCACCCAATGTGTTCGGCCGCGCTCGACGTCGGCGAGATAGCGGCCGGCGTCGGTCACTGGAGGCTGTCGCGCACCGGCAAAGACCTGCGCCAGGTTGATCGACACCGCGCACGCCAACTCATTTTCCCATTGGCTCTCCAGCATCGCCTGGGCGCTGAGCACAAACACATCGCTCTTCACCGCTGAACCTTGCCACACCGCTGCGGCGGTCATTTGCGCCGGACACACCGGGTGCCGACGCCGCAAGGGCAGGCACTGCCACAGCTCATCCAGTGACGTCCCCTGGATCAGCGCCACCAGGCCGCACTGCAATTGGCTGAATGAGCGGTACTCGTAATAGTTGCGCGTCAACCCTGGCAGGTACATCACGTGCGGCGACTGCGCAGGGTCATCCGCGCGATGAATATGCAGCGCACCGGGAATGGGCATCAGTCGCGGGCCCACACCCGGCCACATCAACTGACTGACCTTGAGGCTGGCCCACGGTTCGCCCGCGCGTTGCCGCGCCTGCGCCGTCGGCGCATCCACCAGCGCCTGGACCATGGCCCGCCCTGCACTCGATAACTCGTCCAGTTGCCAGGCCACAAAAGCCTGGTCGGCGAACGCCTGCTGGTGCAACTGGGTCCAGCGCTCCTGGCGCGTCAGCCACGATCCCGGCACCAGCGCCTGCCAATAGTCGCTGTATGCCTGGGCAAGCCGCCCAAACAGGTTCAGGGCAATCACCCGCTGCAACGCCTCCAGCGGGGTAAACGGCAGAACGCGGGCGGGATCGTCCTTGAGGCTCAGGGTGGTGTACTGGTTGAGATTGATCGGCACCGAAGGCAGCACCAACAGGCGCAGCGTGCGGTCGGTCAGGCTCTCGACTTTTTGCGCGGCGGCAGGCGGCCTGGGCTCGGTGAGCAGCAGCTTGTCCGGGTCCAGGTCAAAGGCCTTGCGCAACTCGGCGCGAATGACCCGCAAGACCCTGGGCGCTCCGAGGATCAGGCGCGAGCGTAATCTGGCTGACTCGGCACTGCGCAGATCAGCGGCTGCGAGCCAGTTGATCAGCAGGCTGGGATGGGGGCTGGCGTTGATCCGCCGCGTCAATTGAGTACGCATCGCCTGCCATGCATCGTCGTCAGGCACATCGGAATCGTCAGGTAAGGTCACGGCGGTATCTGCGTCGAGGAAAACACCTAGCCTATGCAGCACCCGCCCTGATAAGGCGCTAGATAATTGAACGCGCCCCGGGCAAAAAAAAGCCCGCAGTGTGGGCGGGCGAAAAACCAACGAAGAGCTTTGGGGGTGTGAAGCGAGGTGACGACTCAGCTACCGCGATAGGTGGAGTAGCTGTAAGGCGAAATCAGCAGGGGCACGTGGTAGTGGTCCTGTTCGGCACTGATGCCAAAACGCAGCACCACCACATCGAGGAACGCAGGCTGTGGCAATTGCACGCCGCGGGCGCGGTAATAGTCGCCGGCGCTGAATTGCAATTGGTAGACGCCACTGCGGTAATCCTCCCCTTGCAGCAGCGGCGCGTCGCAGCGACCGTCGCTGTTGGTCACGGCCGTGGCGACCAGCTCCAGTTGCGCGCCTTCGACGCGGTACAGCTCAACCTGGATGGCGCTGCCTGGGCAGCCGTGGGCTGCGTCCAGTACGTGTGTGGTCAGTCGTCCCATGGGTTGGGGCTCCCTTGCGTTGAGTGAAATAAGCCGCCCCCTTATGGGGCATGAAAAAGTCGTGGCTGAGCTGATTAAGACACTTTTAATAAAAATTGTACACAATAAAAATCACAAAGTTTCTGACACCCCTGCTGGCACACGCCCCAAGCTCAAAAACTCAACACCCCTTGCTTTTAAACGACCTTTTATCCATTTACTGACCAACCGGGCAAGTTTCTTGCAGTGTTAAGCTGCAGCAACCGCCGAGAAAAAATGCGGAAATACAGGCTTACAAAGTGACTATCAAGTTGTATACAATCAGCCCATCGCTGTGACGCCACCCAGTCTTTCCGCTGGCCGCCACACACTTGCTACCACGAACAAGAAGGAAGACTGCAGTGAGCGCTGACTACCCACGCGACCTGATCGGTTACGGCAGTAACCCTCCTCACCCCCACTGGCCGGGCAAGGCGCGCATCGCTTTGTCGTTCGTACTCAACTACGAAGAAGGCGGCGAGCGCAACATTTTGCACGGCGACAAAGAGTCTGAAGCCTTCCTTTCGGAAATGGTCTCGGCCCAGCCGCTGCAGGGCGAACGCAACATGAGCATGGAGTCGCTGTACGAGTACGGCAGCCGTGCCGGCGTGTGGCGCATCCTCAAGCTGTTCAAGCAATTCGATATCCCGCTGACCATCTTCGCCGTAGCCATGGCCGCCCAGCGCCACCCGGATGTGATCCGCGCGATGGTCGAGGCCGGCCACGAGATCTGCAGCCACGGCTATCGCTGGATCGACTACCAGTACATGGACGAGGCCCAGGAGCGCGAGCACATGCTCGAAGCCATCCGCATCCTCACCGAACTGACCGGCGAACGCCCACTGGGCTGGTACACCGGGCGCACCGGCCCCAACACGCGGCGGCTGGTGATGGAGGAAGGCGGCTTCCTGTATGACTGCGACACCTACGACGACGACCTGCCCTACTGGGAACCCAACAATCCGACCGGCAAGCCGCACCTGGTGATCCCCTATACCCTGGACACCAACGACATGCGCTTTACCCAGGTGCAGGGTTTCAACAAGGGCGATGACTTTTTCGAGTACCTCAAGGATGCCTTCGACGTGCTCTACGCCGAAGGCGCCGAGGCGCCGAAAATGCTTTCGATCGGCCTGCACTGCCGCCTGATCGGCCGCCCGGCGCGCCTGGCTTCGTTGAAGCGCTTTATCGAATACGCCAAAAGCCACGAACAGGTGTGGTTCACCCGCCGCGTCGATATCGCCCGTCACTGGCAAGCAACCCACCCGTACACGGGAGCTGCGAAATGACTGCGTTTAAGACATTGAAACCCTCGACCTTGAGCCGCGACGCTTTCGTCGCAGCCTTTGCCGACATCTACGAACATTCGCCATGGGTGGCCGAAAAGGCCTACGACCTGGGACAGGACACCTCGATCGACCAGATCGAAACCCTGCACCAGCGCATGAGCGACATCCTGTTGAGTGCCGATCATGCCAGCCAACTGGCGTTGATCAACGCTCACCCGGACCTGGCCGGCAAAGCCGCCGTCCAGGGCCAACTGACCGAAGCCAGCACCAATGAACAGGCTGGCGCCGGTATTCACCAATGCACGGCCGAAGAGTTCTCGCGCTTCACCGAGCTGAACGACGCCTACAAGGCCAAGTTCAAGTTTCCCTTCATCATGGCGGTAAAAGGCAGCAACCGGCATCAGATCCTCGCCGCGTTCGAAACGCGCATCCACAACTCGGTGGACACCGAGTTCAAGTGCGCGCTGGACGAGATCAACAAGATCGCGTTGTTCCGATTACTGACTCTTTAAGCAGACCTGGCCCGAGCGGTTCATGAACGCCCAGGGCCTGGCGAGCATCCCAAGCCACTCTATTTAAGGCAGACAAGAAGAATGAAAGCTTACGCCGTACCTTTCGAGAAGTTCGTCAACCTGGCCGACGCCCGCCTGGGCACCAAGATCATCTCCGTCACCGATGACTGGTTCGCCGACGCCAACCGCCTGTTCCAGCCTACCCCGGCCGTGTGGAAGGAGGGCGTTTTCGATGACAACGGCAAGTGGATGGACGGCTGGGAGTCGCGCCGCAAGCGCTTCGAAGGCTACGACAGCGCGGTGATCCGCCTGGGCGTACCGGGCTCGATCAAGGGCGTGGACATCGACACTTCATTCTTCACCGGCAACTTCCCGCCATCGGCCTCGCTGGAAGCCTGCTTCCTGGCCTCGGGCGAGCCGGATGACAATACCCAGTGGGTGGAAGTGCTGTCGGCCGTCGAGCTGCAGGGCAACAGCCACCACTACCACGAAATCAGCAACGACCAGGCGTTCAGCCACCTGCGCTTCAACATCTACCCGGATGGCGGCGTGGCCCGCCTGCGTGTGTACGGCGTGCCGTTCCGCGACTGGTCCGCAATCGGCGACAACGAACAGGTCGACCTGGCTGCCGCGTTGAATGGCGGTCGCGCCCTGGCGTGCTCCGATGAACACTTCGGCCGCATGAGCAACATCCTCAACCCGGGCCGTGGCATCAACATGGGCGACGGCTGGGAAACCGCACGTCGTCGCACGCCAGGCAATGACTGGGTGATCGTCGCGCTGGGTCACCCGGGCGAGATCGAGAAGATCATCGTCGACACCCTGCACTTCAAGGGCAACTACCCGGACACCTGCTCGATCCAGGGCGCCTTCGTGAAGGGCGGCACCGACAGCCAGATCGAAACCCAATCGCTGTTCTGGCGCGAACTGCTGCCGGCACAGAAACTGGAAATGCACGCCGAACACACCTTCGCCGAACAGATCAAGGCACTGGGCCCGATTACCCACATCCGCCTGAACGTGTTCCCGGATGGCGGTGTGAGCCGCCTGCGCGTTCTCGGCAAGGTCGCGAAGTAACACCCGATCGTTCCCACGCTCCGCGTGGGAACGCATTCCGTGACGCTCTGCGTCACAAGAGCGGACGCAGAGCGTCCGGGGCGGTGTTCCCACGCAGAGCGTGGGAACGATCCATAGACAAGATTAAGAAGACAGCCATGCGCACACTGATGATCGAACCCCTGACCAAAGAAGCCTTCGCCCCTTTCGGAGACGTTATCGAAACCGATGGCAGCGATCACTTCATGATCAACAACGGGTCGACCATGCGCTTTCACAAGCTGGCAACGGTAGAAACCGCGCAGCCTGAAGACAACGCGATCATCAGCATCTTCCGCGCCGACGCGCTGGATATGCCGCTGACCGTGTGCATGCTGGAGAGACACCCGCTGGGCAGCCAGGCTTTCATCCCGCTGCTCGGCAACCCCTTTCTGATCGTGGTCGCGCCACTTGGCGATGCACCTGTATCAGGCTTGGTCCGCGCCTTCGTCACCAACGGCAGGCAGGGCATCAATTACCATCGCGGCGTCTGGCACCACCCGGTGCTGACGATCGAAAAGCGGGATGACTTCCTGGTGGTTGATCGCAGTGGCACAGGCAATAACTGCGATGAGCATTTCTTCAAAGAGGATGAGCGATTGATCCTCGCCCCCCACCAATAAGAGAAGGCCGGATCACCCGACAACAAGGGTGACAGGCGAGAGGTAAAGACTGTGGAAGCACATCTGTTGGAATGGCTGAACCTTAGCGTGCGCTGGGTTCACATGATCACTGGCGTCGCCTGGATCGGCGCTTCGTTCTACTTCGTCTGGCTGGAAAACAACCTCAACCGCGTCAACCCCAAGGACGGCCTGGCCGGTGACTTGTGGGCGATCCACGGTGGCGGTATCTACCACCTGGAAAAATACAAACTGGCCCCGCCGACCATGCCGGACAACCTGCACTGGTTCAAATGGGAAGCCTATTTCACCTGGATGTCAGGCATTGCGCTGCTGTGCGTGGTGTTCTACTCCAACCCGACCTTGTACCTGCTGGCCCCGGGCAGCAGCCTCAGTGGTCCGGAAGGCGTGCTGCTGGGCATCGGCTCACTGTTCGTCGGCTGGTTCATCTACTCCTTCCTCTGCGACTCGGCCCTGGGCAAGCGCCCTGCCCTGCTCGGCTTCATTCTGTTCGTGCTGTTGATTGCCGCCGCGTACGGCTTCAGCAAAGTGTTCAGTGGCCGTGGCGCGTACCTGCACGTGGGCGCCGTGATCGGCACCATCATGGTCGGTAACGTGTTCCGCATCATCATGCCGGCGCAACGCGCGCTGGTGGCGGCAATCGCCGAGAACCGCACGCCGGATCCGGCCCTGCCGGCCAAGGGCTTGCTGCGTTCACGCCACAACAACTACTTCACCCTGCCCGTGCTGTTCATCATGATCAGCAACCACTTCCCGAGCACCTACGGCAGCCAGTACAACTGGCTGATCCTGGCCGGGATCGCGGTGGCGGCAGTGCTGGTGCGGCATTACTTCAACACCCGCCACAACAGCCAGAAGTACGCGTGGACCTTGCCGGTGGGCGCCTTGGCGATGATTTGCCTGGCGTATGTGACCGGGCCCAAGCCCGTTGCGACCGCTCCGGACGTGGCCAAGGCACCGGCGGCGATCGAGTACCAGCCGCTGCCGGAAACCGCCTTGGGCGGTGGCTTGAAGCCCGCAGCCCCTGCCGCTCCAGCCGCGCCAGCCGCAGAACCTGCACCTGCGCCGGCCCAGGCGACGATTGATTTCGACAAGGTGCACGGGGTGATCCAGGAACGCTGCGCCGTGTGCCATTCGGCCAAGCCCACCAGCCCCCTGTTCAGCACCGCGCCGGCCGGGGTGATGTTCGATACCCCGGCGCAGATCCAGCAGCAGGCGGCGCGCATTCAAGCGCAAGCCGTGGCGAGCCAGATCATGCCGCTGGGCAACATCACCCAGATGACCCAGCAGGAGCGTGACTTGATTGGCACATGGATCAATCAGGGGGCGCGTACCAACTGACAGACTTACAAGGCTCCCACAATTGAGACCATGGGTGTTTTGAAGATTGAGTTCCGCCCGGCAATTGAATGCCAAACAACACAAAAATAAAAAAGATCCGAGGTGTTGCATGTCCCAGTTAGAACCGCAGATCCCTGCCGCGCCCGCGATGGAGCGGCTGCCCCTCTTGCAACTGATTCTGGTAGGCCTGCAACACGTCTTGCTGATGTACGGTGGCGCCGTCGCCGTCCCCCTGATCATTGGCCAGGCCGCCGGCCTGAGCCGTGAAGAAATCGCCTTTCTGATCAACGCCGACCTGCTGGTGGCCGGTATCGCCACCCTGGTGCAGTCGTTCGGCATCGGCCCGGTGGGCATTCGCATGCCGGTGATGATGGGCGCCAGTTTCGCCGCCGTGGGCAGCATGGTCGCGATGGCCGGCATGCCCGGCATCGGTCTGCAGGGAATCTTCGGCGCGACCATCGCCGCCGGCTTCTTCGGCCTGTTGATCGCGCCGTTCATGTCCAAGGTCGTGCGTTTCTTCCCGCCGCTGGTGACCGGCACAGTGATCACCGCGATCGGCCTGTCGCTGTTTCCGGTGGCCGTGAACTGGGCCGGTGGCGGCAGTGCAGCGGCCACCTTCGGCTCGCCGATCTACCTGGCAATTGCCGCCCTGGTGCTGGCCACCATTTTGTTGATCAACCGCTTCATGCGCGGTTTCTGGGTCAATATCTCAGTGCTGATCGGCATGGGCCTGGGGTACGCCTTGTGCGGCGCCATCGGCATGGTCGACCTCGCCGGCCTGGCCCAGGCGCCGTGGGTGCAAGTGGTGACGCCGCTGCATTTCGGCATGCCCAAGTTCGAGCTGGCGCCGATCCTGTCGATGTGCCTGGTGGTGGTGATCATTTTCGTCGAATCCACCGGGATGTTCCTCGCACTGGGGAAGATCACCGGCCAGGACGTCACGCCGAAGATGCTGCGCCGCGGCCTGTTGTGTGATGCCGGCGCGTCATTCTTCGCCGGTTTCTTCAATACCTTTACCCACTCCTCGTTCGCGCAGAACATCGGCCTGGTGCAGATGACCGGCGTGCGTTGCCGCTCGGTGACCATGATGGCCGGCGCTTTCCTGATCGTGCTCAGCCTGTTGCCCAAGGCCGCGTTCCTGGTGGCGTCGATTCCACCGGCGGTCCTCGGCGGCGCGGCGATTGCCATGTTCGGCATGGTCGCGGCCACCGGTATCAAGATCCTCCAGGAAGCCGACATTGCCGACCGCCGCAACCAGTTGCTGGTAGCGGTGAGCATCGGCATGGGCCTGATCCCGGTGGTGCGCCCGGAGTTCTTCGCGCAACTGCCACTGTGGATGAGCCCGATTACCCACAGCGGGATCGCCATGGCCACCCTCAGCGCGTTGTCGCTGAACATATTGTTCAACATTCTCGGCGGGGCTGAACGCCCTGTCGTCGCCCACACGCATTGATTCCTTCGTTAAAACAACAATAACAACGAACAGGAAACAGCCCCATGCACGCCATTCACCCGGGGCCGGCCACCCGCCGTGCCCCATTCCTGCCCCATGCGCTCTGTAACGGCGCACTTGAGCCAAGGCTTTGGAGCCAGTATTCTCCGCGCCCGCTCGAATCGACTCAAAAAAAAACAGCCAATGTAAAAGCTGACTGCAAGGCCAACTTACCCCGGCCCAATGTCTGCTGCCAAAGTGCGCAAAAGTTCTCGATATTCGACTGCATCCGATGCAGCCGACGGGGATTTTTTGGCTTTTTAAACACCTTGGCGCAGCTCTTGCTAAAAGCATTAAAGCTGACCGAACAGACGATTTTTGCAGCGAACCAAAAGGCGCCACACCAGAGCGCCTGCGTAGAAGAAAAACCATAAAACTTTAACTCGGGAGCAACCGAATGAAACCTATGTTCAAAGGCCTGATGCTGGCGGGATCCCTGCTGGCCGGTGGCCAGGCCGTGGCCGGTGATCTGTTGCAGTGGCAGAACAACAGCCTGACTTACTTGTGGGGCAAGAGCTTTACCGTCAACCCGCAGATCCAACAAACCGTGACATTCGAACATGCCGACGCCTGGAAGTACGGCGACAACTTCTTCTTCCTCGACCGCATCTTTTACAACGGCAAGGAAGACGGCAATGTCGGCCCCAATACTTATTACGGTGAGTTCAGCCCGCGCCTGTCGTTTGGCAAGATTTTCGACAAGGACTTGTCATTCGGCCCGATCAAGGATGTCCTGCTGGCCTTCACTTATGAGTTCGGCGAAGGCGACAACGAGTCGTACTTGCTCGGCCCAGGCTTTGATTTGAACATCCCCGGTTTCGACTACTTCCAGTTGAACTTCTACCAGCGCCAGACCGAAGGCAATCGCCCGGGTGACGGCGTCTGGCAAATCACCCCGGTATGGTCGTACACCGTGCCGGTCGGCAACTCCGACATCCTCATCGACGGCTTCATGGATTGGGTGACGGACAACGACAAGAACGCGCGCGGCACTTACCACGCCAACCTGCACTTCAACCCACAGGTCAAATATGACCTGGGCAAGGCGCTGCACTGGGGCGACAAACAGTTGTACGTAGGTTTCGAATACGACTACTGGAAGAACAAGTACGGGATCGAGGATTCCGGCGCGTTCAAGACCAACCAGGACACCGCGAGCTTCCTGGTCAAGTACCACTTCTAAATAACACTGCAAAACAAATGTGGGAGCGGGCTTGCTCGCGAAGGCGGTGGATCAGTCAGCGATTCGGTGGCTGACACACCGCTATCGCAGGCAAGCCAGCTCCCACATTTTTAGACCGGTGACAGGCCTAAGAACCTCGACAGTTCCTCGCGCTTGGCCAACGCATCCTTCCTGCCCAGCTCGATCAATTCGCTGCAGTACCCCGCCTCGAACAGCAGGTAGCTCAACACCCCCGCCCCGCTCGTCTTGGTCGCCCCCGGCCCGCGTAGAAACAAGCGCAATGCCGCCGGCAATTCCTGCCGATGACGTGCTGCGATTTCATCGATCGGCTGGCTGGGTGCAATCACCAGCACTTCAACCGGGGCCAGGCCCTGTATCGCGGCATCCGCCGGTAACACGTGGCTGAACTGGTTCAAGCGCTCCAGTAGTTCAATATCACTTTCCAGGCTGTCAATGAACGTGCTGTTGAGCATATGCCCGCCAATCTGCGCCAACGTCGGCTCCTGGCCGGTGTAGGTGCGCTGCGTCGACGGCTCGTTGCCCCGCGGGTTACCGCTGACGCCGACCACCAGCACTCGGCTCGCACCCAGATGCAAGGCCGGGCTGATCGGCGCCGATTGCCGTACGGCGCCGTCACCGAAATATTCCTGGTCGAGTTTCACCGGCGCAAACAACAAGGGGATCGCCGAACTGGCCAGCAGGTGTTCAACCGTCAGTTGCGTCGGCACGCCGATACGCCGATGGCGCAACCACGCGTCGATGGTGCCGCCGCCCTGGTAGAAGGTCACGGCCTGCCCGGATTCGTAGCCGAACGCCGTCACCGCGACCGCATGCAAATGCTGGTGGCGGATGGCTTCGTCGATGCCGTCCAGGTTCAACCGCTCCTGCAGCAAATCGCGCAGCGGCGCGCTATTGAGCAACGCCACCGGCACCTGGGCGCCGATGCCCAGCAGGCTGTGGATAAAGAACCGGCTCGCCTGGCGAATTACCCCCGGCCAGTCGCTGCGTAACACCCGATGGCTGCGAAAGCCCTGCCAGAACACGGTAAGACGTTGGACCGCGGCGGTGAAGTCCATTGCGCCACTGGCCAGGCTCACCGCATTGATCGCGCCGGCAGAGGTGCCGACGATCACCGGAAAAGGGTTCGGCGCTCCCGGCGGTAACAGCTCGGCAATCGCCGCCAATACCCCCACCTGATACGCCGCTCGCGCCCCGCCGCCGGAAAGAATCAAGCCTGTAACCGGTTCAGCTGGGCGCATCGCATCACTCCGTGTGGGGAAAGCTCGTTCTTTGTGGCGAGGGCGCTTGCTCCCGGAGGACTGCGCAGCCGCCACACGCTCTTATCAACGACGTTTTTCGTACAGTTTAGGCTCGCCTGGTGGCCGGCTCTTGAAGCGGCGATGGGTCCACAGGTATTGCTCGGGGCATTCTCGTACCGAGGCCTCGACCCACTGATTGATGCGCAGGCAATCGACTTCATCGCTTTCGCCGGGGAAGTCGGTCAACGGCGGGTGGATCACCAGGCGGTAACCGCTGCCGTCCGCCAGGCGCTCCTGGGTGAACGGCACCACCAGCGCCTTGCCCAGGCGGGCAAACTTGCTGGTGGCGGTCACCGTGGCGGCCTGGATGCCGAACAACGGCACGAACACGCTTTGCTTGGCGCCGTAGTCCTGGTCCGGTGCGTACCAGATGGCGCGGCCGGCGCGCAGCAGCTTGAGCATGCCGCGCACGTCTTCACGCTCGACCGCCAGCGAATCGAGGTTGTGACGCTCGCGACCACGGCGCTGGATGTAGTCGAACAACGGGTTGCCGTGCTCGCGGTACATGCCATCAATGGTGTGTTTCTGCCCCAGCAGGGCCGCGCCGATTTCCAGCGTAGTGAAATGCAGGGCCATGAGGATCACGCCCTTGCCATCCAGCTGGGCCTGCTTGAGGTGTTTAAGGCCTTCGACGTGGGCCAGGCGCGCCAGGCGCTGACGCGACCACCACCAGCTCATGGCCATTTCAAAGAAGGCGATGCCGGTGGAGGCGAAGTTTTCCTTGAGCAGGCGCTTACGCTCCTTGGCGGATTTTTCCGGGAAGCACAGTTCCAGGTTTCGCGCGGCGATACGCCGACGTTCACCGGCCACCCGGTACATGCCCGCTCCCAGCAGGCGACCAATGGTCAGCAGCGCGCGGTACGGCAATTGGGTGACCAGCCACAGCAGGCCGAGTCCCAGCCATAACAGCCAAAAACGCGGGTGAAAAAATACAGCTCGAAAACGCGGGCGATCCATTACAGATTCCGGTAAAGACAGGGCCGCGCATTCTACAACGGTTCGACTCGGCTTGCGGCCAGTGAGTGTTCTCGTTATAAGTCTCGACACTTTTCGTGACAAGCCGCTTTTGCCGACCATGAGCCAAACCGAACCGCTAGACCAAGATCCCGTGTTCCAGCTGAAAGGCAGCATGCTCGCCATCACCGTGCTGGAACTCGCCCGCAACGACCTCGACGCCCTGGATCGCCAGCTCGCCGCCAAGGTCGCCCTGGCGCCGAACTTCTTCAACAATGCCCCGCTGGTGCTGGCCCTGGACAAATTGCCGGCTGGCCAAGGCTCGATTGACCTGCCCGGCCTGATGCGTGTGTGCCGATCCCATGGCCTGCGTACCCTGGCGATTCGCGCCAGCCGTATCGAAGACATCGCCGCCGCCATCGCCATTGAACTGCCAGTACTGCCGCCATCCGGCGCGCGCGAGCGTCCGCTTGAACCTTTGGTCGGCGAAGTGAAGAAAAAACCGGAAAAACCTCCGGAGCCTACGATCAAGCCTACAAAGATCATCACCTCGCCCGTACGCGGCGGGCAGCAAATTTACGCCCAGGGTGGCGACCTGGTGGTGATCTCCTCGGTCAGTCCGGGGGCGGAACTTCTCGCCGATGGCAATATCCATGTATACGGCCCGATGCGCGGACGTGCCCTCGCCGGCATCAAGGGTGATACCAAAGCGCGTATTTTTTGCCAGCAGTTGACTGCTGAACTAGTGTCCATCGCAGGCCAGTACAAGGTTTCAGAAGATTTGCGCCGTGATCCGCTGTGGGGGGCCGGGGTGCAGGTCAGCCTGTCGGGCGATGTGTTGAACATCATCCGTCTTTAACGGATACTGCCGCATTTTCCAAGCATCTCTAGACTCTGATAGCACAGCGAAACCGGCAAGACTTGCGTAGGAATAATTGAAAGTTGGCGTTTCCCCTACGGAAACCACATCTTTTTCCTACTAGGGCTGCCCGCCTGCAGCGAGTTCCAAGAGATGTTTTTCAGGGACTGAAAAGTCCTTTTTCCTTAGGGGTGAAACACCTTGGCCAAGATTCTCGTGGTTACATCCGGCAAGGGTGGTGTGGGTAAGACCACCACCAGCGCCGCTATCGGTACCGGCCTCGCTCTGCGCGGCCACAAGACAGTCATCGTCGACTTCGACGTCGGTTTGCGTAACCTCGACCTCATCATGGGCTGCGAACGCCGCGTGGTGTACGACTTCGTCAACGTGGTGAACGGCGAAGCCAACCTGCAACAGGCCCTGATCAAGGACAAGCGCCTTGAGAACCTGTACGTGCTGGCCGCCAGCCAGACCCGTGACAAGGATGCACTGACCAAAGAAGGCGTGGGCAAAGTCCTCGCCGAGCTGAAAGAAACCTTCGAATACGTGGTGTGTGATTCGCCGGCGGGTATCGAAACCGGTGCTCACCTGGCGATGTACTTTGCCGATGAAGCCATCGTGGTGACCAACCCGGAAGTGTCCTCGGTACGTGACTCGGACCGCATGCTCGGCCTTCTGGCCAGCAAATCCAAGCGCGCCGAGGAAGGCCAGGACCCGATCAAGGAACACCTGCTGCTGACCCGCTACAACCCTGAGCGCGTCAGCAATGGCGAAATGCTTGGCGTTGAAGACGTCAAGGAAATCCTCGCCGTGACCCTGCTGGGCGTGATCCCGGAATCCCAGGCGGTGCTCAAGGCATCCAACCAGGGCGTGCCGGTGATTCTCGACGACCAGAGCGACGCCGGCCAGGCGTACAGCGATGCCGTTGATCGCTTGCTGGGCAAGACCGTGGAACATCGCTTCCTCGATGTCAAGAAGAAGGGATTCTTCGAGCGTATCTTTGGAGGCAACTAAACAATGAAATTTCTCGACTTCTTTCGCGCCAACAAAAAGCCAAGTACCGCGTCGGTAGCGAAAGAGCGTCTACAGATCATCGTGGCGCACGAACGCGGCCAACGCAGCACTCCGGATTACCTGCCGGCCTTGCAGAAGGAACTGGTCGAGGTGATCCGCAAGTACGTCAATATCGGTAACGATGACGTGCATGTCGCCCTGGAAAATGACGGCAGCTGCTCGATTCTGGAACTCAATATCACCCTGCCTGATCGTTGATCGAACAGGCGGCCGCCACGGCGGCTCGTTCACCCTGACCTGTTTTACGGGCCGGGTGGGCGAGCCGCCGTTGGCGTTTGTTACGAGGCTGTTTAATGCCGCTGTCCACTATTCATATCCTGCACCAGGACGACGCTGTCCTGGTGGTGAACAAGCCGACCCTGCTGCTCTCGGTGCCTGGCCGCGCCGACGACAACAAGGACTGCCTGATCACGCGCCTGCAGGAAAACGGCTACCCCGAAGCCCGCATTGTCCACCGCCTGGACTGGGAAACCTCGGGCATCATCCTGCTCGCCCGGGACGCCGATACGCACCGCGAACTGTCCCGTCAGTTTCACGACCGCGAAACCGAAAAGGCCTACACCGCCCTCGCCTGGGGCCAGCCGGAACTGGACAGCGGCAGCATCGACTTGCCGCTGCGCTACGACCCGCCGACCAAGCCACGCCACGTGGTCGACCACGAATTCGGCAAGCACGCGCTGACCTTCTGGAAGGTGCTGGAGCGCTGCGGCGACTGGTGCCGCGTCGAACTGACGCCGATCACCGGGCGTTCGCATCAGTTGCGCGTGCACATGCTGTCGATCGGGCATCCATTGCTCGGCGATGGGCTCTACGCCCACGAACAAGCCCTGGCCGCCTGGCCACGCCTGTGCCTGCACGCCAGCATGTTGAGCTTCACCCATCCGCAAAGCGGCGAACGCGTGCGCTTCGAGTGCCCTGCACCGTTCTAAGCTGCATGCACGCTCAAATGTGAGAGCTGTCGAGCTTTAGCGAGGCTACAAAGGCGGCGGCACTGACAGTCCTTCTGTGCCTGACACACCGCCTTCGCGGCCTCGCTGGGGCTCGACGGCTCCCACAAGGGGGGCGGCTGTGTGGCTGGGATTGAGCAGGCACCGGGTTTCGCTGATTGCAGTTTCTGCAGAGTGTCGCTGGGTGAGCTGGATCCCAGCGACCGCTAGGTTTCGCTATGTGGCTGAGATTCCAGCCACCACACCGCCCAACTGTGGGAGATGTCGAGCTTTAGCGAGGCTGCGAAGGCGGTGGCACTGATAGCCCCTCTGTGCCTGACACACCGCCTTCGCGGCCTCGCTGGGGCTCGACGGCTCCCACAGGGGGGGCGGCTGTGTGGCTGGGATTGAGCAAGAACCGGGCGGCTGAGATTCCAGCCACTACACCGCCTAAATGTGGGAGCTGGCTTGCCTGCGATGGCGGTGTGTCAGCCTCAAATCTTTCACTGACAGACAGCCATCGCAGGCAAGCCCGCTCCCACAGTGGTTCTGTGTGATGTTCAAGAAGGCAG
>NZ_JASCPP010000105.1:0-20822 GCF_029959745.1 Pseudomonas sp. PS01298
CGCGAATACGGTGGGTCAGTCAGACATTGATTGCCTGACACAGCGCTTTCGCGAGCAAGCCCGCTCCCACGGGGATCAACCATGACGCTTGAGGGTTTCGCTGGGCAATTCCTTGAACAGCGCCCGATAACTGTTGGAAAACCGCCCCAGGTGCCAGAACGACCAGTTCATCGCCACCTCTGCCACGGTGGAACCCGCTGAGCTCAAGAGTTCACGCCGCGCACCATTCAACCGACGCAACCGCAACCACTGCGCCGGGCTCATCCCGGTGTAGGTCTTGAAGCCCTGCTGCAGCTGACGCAGCGGCACGCCGGCAATCTGGGCCAGCTCCAGCAGGTTGATGGTCTCATCCGGCGCATCCGCCGCCCACTCGCCAATCCGTGCCATCAACCGGCGTTCTTCGCTGCGCCGCTGCAACGAGCTGCGGTCCAGGCACACGCAGGCGTTGTCGAGAATGAACAGGCAATCGTCGAGCAACTGCTGGGTCAGGGCATCGCGGCTGATCGGGTCGATCACCGTGGCCAGGCGCGTGAGCGTGCCACTGAGCCAGCGGGTGAACAGCGCATTCTGCTGGCAGGTCAGCGGCGCCATGAACAAGCCTTCGAGTTTCGCCACGTCCAGGCCATGGCGCTGCACGAACTGCGGGCCGAACACCACCGCCACTTCACGGTAGTTTTCCGGGGTGATCCAGGTGTTGCGGCTCTCGCCATTGAGCATGTACAGCGCGTTGTCGCTGCCATCGAAACAGAACGCCAGCGAGCCCGGTGGCGCGTTGAAGTGCTGCTCCACGCGGGTGTTCATGCACTCTTCGTAGACCTCGACGCCCTGCAGGTCGAGGTAGCGGATCTGACCGGCAAAATGCCCCGGGGACATCTGCTGGTACTGCTGCACCCAGCCGGGTGTCGCACTGCATTGAGCGGCCACATCACCGGTGGTGAAGGCCTGTACGCGCAAAGCTGTTGCCTGTGTCATGGGTGATCCGTGCGCACTCTATTGGTGCGTTGTGGTTCGTGCAAAGTGGATAGATGGCCTTTGAAGGCTGGCCCAAGATAGACCTCAATGCGCCAGGAGTACAAGCCGGCGCATGCACCCAACCCATGACGAGGTCCTTATGAACGCCCCCTTCGATCAGCTGTCCGCCTGGCTGAAAGAACACAAGATTACCGAAGTCGAATGCGTGATCAGTGATTTGACTGGCATCGCCCGCGGCAAGATTGCACCCACCAACAAGTTCCTGCATGAGCGAGGCATGCGCCTGCCGGAAAGTGTGTTGCTGCAAACGGTAACCGGGGACTTTGTCGACGACGATATCTACTACGACCTGCTCGACCCAGCCGACATCGACATGATCTGCCGCCCGGTATCCAACGCTACTTACGTGGTGCCCTGGGCCATCGAACCCACCGCGATCGTGATCCACGACACCTTCGACAAGCAGGGCAACCCTATCGAGTTGTCGCCGCGCAACGTGCTGAAAAAGGTCCTGCAGCTCTACACCGACCAGGGCTGGCAGCCGATCGTGGCGCCGGAAATGGAGTTCTACCTGACCCAGCGCTGCGAGGACCCGGACCTGCCATTGAAGACCCCGATTGGCCGTTCCGGTCGCGCCGAAACCGGGCGCCAGTCATTTTCCATCGACGCCGCCAACGAGTTCGACCCGCTGTTCGAAGACGTCTATGACTGGTGCGAAGCCCAGGGCCTGGACCTCGATACGCTGATCCACGAAGACGGCCCGGCGCAGATGGAAATCAACTTCCGCCACGGCGACGCCCTCGACCTCGCCGACCAGATCACCGTGTTCAAGCGCACCCTGCGCGAAGCCGCGCTCAAGCACAACGTGGCCGCGACCTTCATGGCCAAGCCAGTGGCCGACGAGCCGGGCAGCGCCATGCACCTGCACCAGAGCGTGGTCGACATCGCCACCGGCAAGCCAGTGTTTGTCGACGCCGATGGGAGCATGAGCCAACTGTTCCTGCACCATATCGGCGGCCTGCAGAAATACATCCCCAAGCTGTTGCCGATGTTCGCGCCGAACGTCAATTCGTTCCGCCGCTTCCTGCCGGACACCTCGGCGCCGGTCAACGTGGAATGGGGTGAAGAGAACCGCACCGTCGGCCTGCGCGTGCCGACCTCGAGCCCCGACGCGATGCGCGTGGAAAACCGCCTGCCGGGCGCCGATGCCAATCCTTACCTGGCGATTGCGGCTAGTCTGCTGTGTGGCTACCTGGGCATGATCGAGCAGATCGAACCCAGTGCGCCGGTCGAAGGCCGTGCCTATGAGCGCCGCAACCTGCGCTTGCCGTTCACCCTCGAAGACGCCCTGGCGCGCATGGAGGATTGCGACACGGTCAAGCAGTACCTGGGCGAAAAGTTTGTGCGCGGCTACGTCGCGGTCAAGCGCGCCGAGCACGAGAATTTCAAGCGGGTGATCAGTTCCTGGGAACGTGAGTTCCTGTTGCTGAGCGTCTAAAAAAACCAAAAAAGGGGTGTCGATATGCGTCTCGTGAAAAAGCTTCTCCCGCTGGCCCTGGTGGCCGCGTTCAGCAGTGCCAGCCAGGCCGCGCCAACCGTGAGCGTCTACAACTGGACCGACTACATCGGCGAGACCACCTTGGCCGATTTCCAGGCCAAGACCGGGATCAAGGTGATCTACGACGTGTTCGACTCCAACGAAACCCTGGAGGGCAAGTTGCTCGCGGGGCGCACCGGCTATGACGTGGTGGTGCCGTCCAACCACTTCCTGGCACGCCAGGTGAAAGCCGGCGCGTTCCTCAAGCTCGACCGTGCGCAGTTGCCCAACTTCAAGAACCTCGACCCCAAGCTGCTCAAGCTGCTGGAGAAAAACGACCCGGGCAATGCGCACTCGGTGCCGTACCTGTGGGGCACCAATGGCATTGGCTACAACGTCGACAAGGTCAAGCAAGTGCTGGGCATCGACCATATCGATTCGTGGGCGGTGCTGTTCGAGCCAGAGAACATCAAGAAGCTCAACCAGTGTGGCGTGGCGTTCCTCGACTCGGCAGATGAGCTGTTCCCGGCGATCCTCAACTACATGGGCAAGGACCCACGCAGCGAGAATCCCAAGGACTATCAGGAAGCTGAAGCCAAGTTGCTGACGCTGCGTCCCTACATCACCTACTTCCATTCCTCCAAGTACATCTCGGATCTGGCCAACGGCGATATCTGCGTGGCCTTCGGTTATTCCGGCGACGTCTTCCAGGCTGCCAACCGCGCCAAGGAAGCCAAGAACGGCGTGAACATTGCCTACTCGATTCCCAAGGAAGGTTCCAACCTGTGGTTCGACCTGCTGGCGATTCCCGCCGATGCCAGCAACCCGAAGGAAGCCCATGCCTTCATCAACTATCTGCTCGACCCCGAAGTGATCGCCAAAGTCAGTGCCTCGGTCGGCTATGCCAACGCCAACCCCGCGGCCAAGGCGTTCATGGACCCGGAACTGGTGAACAACCCTGAGGTGTACCCGTCCCAGGAAGTGCTCGACAAACTCTACATTTCCACCACGCCGACCCCGGCGACCATGCGCCTGATGACCCGCGCCTGGAGCAAAGTGAAGACCAATAAATGATCCCATCCAGTGACCACGCCCGTTCCTACTATCGCGCCTCGGCCAACGCCATGCCGGCGCGCCCGTCGCTGGGCGCCGACCTGACGGCCGATGTGTGTGTGATCGGCGGCGGTTTCACCGGCGTCAACACCGCCATCGAGTTGGCCGAGCGCGGGCTCTCGGTGATCCTGCTGGAGGCCCGGCGCATTGGCTGGGGCGCCAGCGGGCGTAACGGCGGGCAGTTGATTCGCGGGATTGGTCATGACGTCTCGGGGTTTGCCAAGTATGTGGGCGAGGAGGGCGTGCGTTACCTGGAGCGCGCGGGCATCGAGTCGGTGGCGTTGGTGGGCGAGCGGATTCGCGCGCACGGCATCGACTGCGACCTGCGCTGGGGCTTTTGTGAGTTGGCGAATACGCCGGCACAGTTCGCCGCGTTCAAGGGCGAGCAGGCGCACCTGGCAGCGCTGGGATATACCCATGAAACGCGCCTGGTCGGCCCTGGGGATATGCAGCAAGTGGTCGGCTCAACGCTGTATGCCGGGGGCCTGGTGGACATGGGCTCCGGGCATTTGCACCCGTTGAACCTGGTGCTGGGCGAGGCGCACGTGGCCGAGTCCCTCGGCGTGCGGATTTTCGAGCACACTGAAGTGCTGGAACTGCTCCATGGCGACACGGTGCAGGTGCGTTGTGCCGGCGGCACCGTGCGCGCCGCCAACCTGGTGCTGGCGTGCAATGCTCACCTGGACGAATTGGAGCCGCGCCTGAGCGGCAAGGTGCTGCCGGCGGGCAGCTACATCATCGCCACCGAGCCGTTGTCGGAGGACATGGCCAACCAGTTGATCCCGCAGAACCTGGCGCTGTGCGACCAGAAAGTCGGCCTGGATTACTACCGGTTGTCCGCCGACCGCCGCCTGCTGTTCGGCGGCGCCTGTCACTATTCCGGACGCGACCCAGCGGACATCGCCGCCTATATGCAGCCGAAAATGCTCAAGGTATTCCCGCAACTGGCCAACACTGCCATCGAGTTCCAGTGGGGCGGCAAGATCGGCATCACGGCCAATCGTTTTCCCCAGGTCGGGCGCTTGCAGCAGTACCCGAATGTGTTCTATGCCCAGGGCTATTCCGGGCATGGGCTCAACGTCACTCATTGGTGCGCACGGCTGCTGGCCGAAGGTATCCACGCCGGTCACAGCAAGGGGCTGGATATCTTCAGCCAGGTGCCGCACATGACCTTCCCCGGCGGCAAGGCCTTGCGTTCGCCACTGCTGGCGTTGGGGATGCTGTGGTATCGCCTAAAGGAATGGATCTAGCCGATGCCGCCCTCCAAATGTGGGGAGCGGGCTTGCTCGAATACGGTCTGTCAGTCACCGCATGTATTGGCTGGACCAACGCCTTCGCGAGCAAGCCCGCTCCCACATTTTGGATGTATGCAGGGCTCAGGTTTGGCGTCGTGGCTGAAGGTGTTGACGGTTGGAGTACTATTCGCCCGTGGGTTCGGTGAGTACCTTGCGGAACGTTTCCACCAGCGGGCGCAGGTTGATCCGGTGCCACGCCGCCCACAGTGGCGTGGTGTAGGTCAGCCAGGGCAGTTCGCGCAGCACCACGCCCGGCGGTGCATTGCGGCTCAGGCCTTTTTGCACCATCGCCACCCCCAATCCGGAGGCGACCAGGCCCAAGGCGGTGAACGGCTCGCTGGCTTCCATGGGAATCTGCGGGGTGAAACCGGCGCGGATGCAGGCGGCGACAAAGTCATCGGCGGGGTTGGCGCCGGGTTTGCGCTGCACGCCAATCCACTCCTGATCGGCCAGGTGCTCGGGCAGCAGTTCAGTCTGCCTGGCCAGCGGGTGATGCTCGGGCAGGGCCAGCAGCATCGGGTCGTCCAGCACTTGCAGGGCGGTCAGGTCCGGGTCATCGGCGGCCGGTGGTTCCGCCACCAGGGCGATGTCCAGGCTGCGCTGGCGCAGGCCTTCGAGTTGTTCGAGGGAGGGCAGGTTGTACAGCTTGATGTGCACGGTGGGCCGGTCGTCACGCAGGATGCGCAAGGCATTCGGCAGCACGCCGGCGTGCATGGCGTTCTCGATGTAGCCGATGCACAGGCCACCTTCTTCACCACGGCCGAGGCGCTTGCCCAGGGATTCGAGGCGATTGGCGTGGGTCAGCAGGGCCTTGGTCTCGGCGAGAAAAGTCTGCCCGTCGCGGGTCAGGCGGATGCGTTGCTGGCTGCGTTCGAACAGGGTCAGGCCCAGGCGTTCCTCGAGCTGGGCAATCTGCCGGCTCAACGGCGACTGCGAAATATGCAGGCGCTCGGCGGCGCGGCCAACGTGTTCTTCTTCAGCGACCACTTCGAAGTAGCGCAATTGGCGTAGATCAATCATGTAAGACCTCTTGGGACTCAAGTTGGTCGCAGTATGTCTTGGACGGTCCGATCTAGGCAATCTACGATCTGCTCAACGGTCACAGCGACCCTGAACCCGATTGAGGATCCACCATGAGCTTGAAAGACAAATTGCCCGGCCAACTGGGCTTTGGCACGGCCCCGCTGGGCAACATGTTCCGCGCCATCCCTGAGGAAGAAGCGCAGGCCACCGTCGAGGCCGCCTGGAACCAGGGCGTGCGCTACTTCGATACCGCGCCGTTCTACGGTTCGGGCCTGTCGGAAATCCGCCTGGGCCAAGCCCTGTCGCAATACCGTCGCGACGACTTCGTGCTCAGCACCAAGGTCGGCCGCCTGATCCTCGACGAAGTCGAAGAAAGCGCGCGTGATCTCGGTGAAAAAAGCGGCGTGTTCGAACACGGTCGCCCGAACAAGATGGTCAACGACTACAGCGCCGATGCCACCTTGCGCTCCATCGAAGACAGCCTGAACCGCCTGCAGACCGATCGCCTGGATATTGTCTGGATTCACGACATCGCCCAGGACTTCTACGGCGACCAGTGGCTGGACTACTTCAACCAGGCCCGTACCGGCGCCTTCAAGGTGCTGACCCGCCTGCGTGAAGAGGGCGTGATCAAGGCCTGGGGCCTGGGCGTGAATCGCGTCGAGCCTTGCGAGCTGACCCTGGACCTTGCCGAAGCCCAACCCGACGGTTTCCTGCTGGCCGGCCGCTACACCTTGCTGGACCACGACCGCGCCCTGCAGCGCTTGATGGACGCCGCCCTGGCGCAGCAGGTCGAAATCGTCGTCGGTGGCCCGTACAGCTCGGGGATCCTCGCCGGGGGCGCGCACTTCGAATACCAGCCAGCGAGCCCGGCGATCATCCACAAGGTCGAGCAGATTAAGGCGATTGCCCAGGCCTTTGGCGTGAGTGTGAAGGCGGCGGCGCTGCAGTTCTCCCTGGCGCATCCTGCCGTGGCGGCGGTCATTCCGGGTGCCAGTCGTCCGGGGCGGATTGCCGAAGACGTCGCGGCGTTGTCAGAGAAGATTCCGGCAGCCTTCTGGCAGGCCCTGCGCGATGCCCACTTGGTCTCGGACCGCGCACCACTGCCGCTCTAATACGAGGATTCAAGCATGAAGATTGATGTAAGCGGCAAAGTAGCCATCGTCAGCGGCAGCACGGCAGGCATCGGCCTGGGTATCAGCCAGGCCCTGGCAGCGTCCGGCGCCACCGTGGTGGTGATCGGGCGCGAAGCGGGCAAGGTCGATGACGCACTGGCGAGCATTCGCCAGGCGGTGCCCGGCGCCAACCTGCGCGGGCTGGTGGCGGACCTGGGCACCGCTGAAGGCGCCGACACACTGTTCGCCGCCGAACCGCGTGCCGACATCCTGGTCAACAACCTGGGCATCTTCAACGATGTGGATTTCTTCGAAGCGCCGGACAGCGAATGGACACGCTTCTACGAGGTCAACGTGATCTCCGGTGTGCGCCTGGCGCGGCACTACGTGCCGGGCATGGTCGAGCAGGGCTGGGGGCGGGTGATTTTCCTGTCCTCTGAATCCGGGGTGGCAACGCCGGCGGACATGATCAACTACGGCGTGACCAAGAGCGCCAACCTGGCCGTGTCCCACGGCCTGGCCAAGCGCCTGGCCGGCACTGGGGTGACCGTCAACGCGGTGCTGCCGGGCCCGACTTTCACCGACGGCCTGGAGCAGATGCTCAAGGACGCCACCGCGAAGTCCGGGCGCAGTGCACGGGACGAGGCCGATGTGTTTGTGCGAAACGCGCGACCAACGTCGATCATCCAGCGCGCAGCGAATGTGGATGAAGTGGCGAACCTGGTGGCGTACATTGCTTCACCCCTGTCCTCCGCGACCACCGGTGCCGCGTTGCGGGTCGATGGTGGTGTCGTCGATAGCATGGCGATCTGAATTTTTTACCTTCTGGAGTATTTATCGTGGCAACAGCGTCTTCTGTGATTGAAATTCCGGTGTCGGCCGATCAGGTCTGGCAATTGGTGGGCGGCTTCAACAGCCTGCCGGACTGGCTGCCGTTCATCGTCAAGAGCGAGCCCAGCGATGGCGGCCGCGTGCGGCACCTGCAGACTGCCGACGGCGGCGTGGTGGTCGAGCGCCTGCAGGCCTTCGATAACGTCGGGCGCACTTACAGCTACACCATTGAGCAATCGCCGTTTCCGGTGAGTGCCTACCTGGCGACTTTGCAGGTCGAGGCGCTCGGTGAATCGTCGGCGAAAGTGACCTGGTCCGGCGTGTTCACGCCGGCGGCGGGGACCACGGACGCGGCGGTGGAAGAGCTGTTTGCCGGGGTGTACAGCGGCGGGCTTGAAGCGCTGCGGGCCAATTTCCCGGCCTGATCAACGCCTCACTGTGGAGGGGGCTCTGTGTGGGAGCCGGGCTTGCCCGCGATGCAGGCAGCTCGGTGTATCAGTCATACCGAGGCGATGCTATCGCAGGCAAGCCAGCTCCCACACAAGCCTGGCGGCCGTCCTCAGGCTTCCGGCATCAGTTGCTGGCGGCATTCGAGAATCAGGCGGGCGCCGCCTTGCTCGCTGCTGCCGACTTCGAGCTTGAACCCGTGCAGGTTGATGATCGCCGCGACAATCGACAAGCCCAAGCCAAACCCGCCTTGCTGGTCGCCTTCATCCACGCGGTAGAAGCGCTGGAACACCGCATCACGTTCGGCGGCCGGGATGCCCGGGCCGGAGTCGTGGACTTCGATGCGCGTGCTGCCGGCATCGTTGAGACCCCGCAGGATCACCTCGCCACCCGGTGGGGAAAACTTGATCGAGTTGCTCAGCAGGTTGGCCAATGCTTCGAACAATAGTGCGCGGTCGCCGGTGATCCACGGCAAGGACTCGGGGACTTCAAGGCGCAGCTGCAATTCGCCTTCTTCCGCCAGGGGCAGGTAGAAGTCATGCAGTTCGCGCAGCAGTGGCAGCGGGTCCATCACCAGGAAGCCTGAGCGGCGCTGGTGGTCCTCCAATTCCGAGATCCGCAGCAGCCCGCGAAAGCGTGCCATCAGGGTGTCGGTCTCGGTAATCGCATCGTCGAGTTTTACCGCGTAGTGCGAGTCGGCCTCCGCTTCCTGGCGGATGCGGTAGAGCTGCGCCCGCAGGCGGGTCAGCGGCGTGCGCAAGTCGTGGGCGATGTTGTCGCACACGCCCTTGACCTCGTTCATCAGCTTCTCGATGCGGTCGAGCATGGCGTTGACGATGGCCGCGAGCATGTCCAGCTCGTCACGCCGGTTGGACAGCGGCAGGCGGTGAGTGAGGTCGCCGGCGACGATGGCTTCGGCGCTGGCCTGGATCCCACGGATCCGGCGCAACGGGCGGCGGCGCAGCAAATGCCAGCCAGCGGCGCCGGGAATGATCGTCAGCGACAGCGCCCACAACAGCGCGTGCCAGATGATCCGCGTCACGCCAAATAACGAGCCGTTGGCCCGCACCAGCACCAGCCAGCGGCCGTCGTCGGTGTGGGTGGCCACGGCGTCGCAGCTGTCCTTGGGCAGTTTGGGGTCGTCGGAATCGACGCAGTTGGCCAGCGCGTGGATCTTGCCGTCCAGCGGCAAGTCGGGCGGAATCGCGCGGATCGGCCCGCTCAAGGGGCGAAACTGCTCGTCGAACAGGCCGTAGGCGTCCACACCCTTCATGTCGAAGGTCATGCTGGTGGTCAGGGCTTCCACCAGTTCCTCGCCGTCGAAACGCTGGAACAAATGTTGGCGCTGCATCAGCGAATGGCGCGACAGATCACCCAGGTAACCCGACACTTCGTAGTACAGCACCCCCATGAGGATGCAGCTCCAGGCCACGAACAACGAGCTGTACAGCGCCAGCAGGCGGCTGCTGGAGGAGCGCCAGCCCTTAGAGGGGTTCAGCAATGACATAACCGGAACCTCGTACCGTGCGGATCAGCGGCGTGAGGCCCGGTGGATCGATTTTCTTGCGCAGGCGACCGATATGTACATCGATCAGGTTGGTGCCCGGGTCGAAGTGATACCCCCAGACTTCCTCGAAGATCATCATCCGCGACAGGATCTGCCCGGTGTTGCGCATCAGGAATTCGAGCAGTTTGTATTCGGTCGGCAGCAGGCTCAGCGGCTGTTCGGCACGGCTGGCTTCACGGCTGATCAGGTTGAGTTCCAGGTCGGCCACGCGCAGGGCGGTCTCGAATTCCTTGACCGTGCTTTTACGCCGCAGCAGCACTTCGACGCGGGCGGCCATTTCATCCGAGGCGAAGGGCTTGGTCAGGTAGTCATCGCCGCCGGCGCGCAGGCCGCGCACGCGCTCGTCGACGTCGGAGAGGGCGCTGATCATCAGGATCGGCGTGGACACGCCGATGGTGCGCAGGGTGGTGACGATGGCCAGGCCATCGAGTTCGGGCAGCATGCGGTCGAGGGTGATCAGATCGTAATCACCGCTCACGGCACGGACCAGGCCTTCGCGGCCGTTGTCCACCCAATCTACGTCCAGTCCATGGCTACTCAGCTCGGCGACGATCTCGCGGGCCGTTACGGCGTCATCCTCGATGGTCAAAATACGGGTCATGGGATTACCTTTCACACAGGAAAACCGCAATCGCCGGCAAGCCGGCGCCTACAGAAGTGGGAGCATTTTGCCAATAAATGGCTGAACGCTTCCTAAATAAAACGTCATGTTGGCAAAACTGACAAAAATTTCATCACTTGGCACGCGATCCCGCTGGCGCCGTCTTGCTGGCGATAGGGGTGTGTCCGCCAGCGCTGTTGGCGCCGGGAATCGCGCGATCGCTGGCACGCCGGCGCCTACAGGTGAGTGTTCAGCCTGGGATTGCATAACGCCCGCCTTGTTCGGTCATTTCTTGCAAGTTGCATGGTTCAAATTAGTTCAATTTAGTTAACTTGTTGAAATATAAGGATTTTAAATTTTCGAGAGACTGGCACGCTGCCTGCACTGTCCCTTTTGAGAGTTGTAACACTATTTTTCCTGCCGGGAGCAAAACAACAATGATCACATCCTCATCCACGCTGCAAGAGTCGAGCGCGCTCTCCGGGGTTTCCTGGGGGGCGATTTTTGCCGGGGCCGCAGCCGCGGCTGCACTGTCACTGATTCTGGTACTGCTGGGTTTCGGCCTGGGCTTTTCGGCGGTGTCGCCGTGGGCCGATAGCGGCATCAGCGCCAAGGGGCTTGGCATTTCCACCATTATCTGGCTGGCGTTTACCCAGATTGTCGCGTCCGGACTGGGCGGTTACATCGCCGGCCGGTTGCGCGTGAAATGGGCCAATATGCACGGCGATGAGGTGTACTTTCGCGACACCGCCCATGGCTTCCTGGCCTGGGCCGTGGCTACGTTGATTACCGCGACCCTGGTGGTCGGCTCGGTCAGCAGCGTGGTCAGCGGTGGCGTGCAAGCAGGTGCCAGCGTGGCGTCCGGTGCTGCCAGCGGTGTCACCCAGGCCGCCGGCAGTGCGGCCAAAGGTGCCAATGGCCAGGACTTCGGCTACTACGTCGACAGCCTGTTCCGTGACGACCGCCCAGCCGCCGTCAGTGATGACGCGGTCCACGGCGTGGTTGCGCGCATCTTTGCCCGCACCCTGAGCAACGACGGCCAACTGGCCCCTGAAGACCGTGCCTACCTGGCCCAGTTGATCAGCCAGCGCACCAACCTCAGCCAGGCTGACGCCGAGGCGCGTATCGACAAGGTCTACGGTGACGCCCGTAAAGCCCTCGAAGACGCCAAGCTCAAAGCCAAGCAAGCCGCTGACACCGCCGCCAAAGTCGCTGCCTGGACATCGCTGTGGATGTTCGTGGCCCTGCTGATCGGTGCGTTTTTCGCCAGCTTCGCAGCAACCTTCGGCGGTCGTCGCCGGGATGCGGTGGTGTATGTCGAAACTGAACACTTCGTTCGTTAATTCAAGGAGAACAACATGCGCTCATTACTGCTTTGGTTCCTCGGTGTGCCTATTCCGGTGATCATCCTGATCGCGATCTTTATGCACTGATTACACGTCTTAATCGGTAAATACGTGGGAGCGGGCTTGTTGGCGAATGCGCGGTATCAGTGACTCATGAGTTGACTGACACAACGTTTTCGCCGGCAAGCCCGCTCCCACGTTTGTTTGGGCGCAGGACCAGCCAGCTGGTCAGCAGCAAGCCGCTCGCCAGCGCGGTCATGATGACCAGGGGCAGCGAGGTGCCGTTGGACAGCAGGCCGGTAAACCAGCTGCTCAGCGCCGTCAGGAACATCTGGGTAAAGAAGAACAGGCCTGACGCCGTCCCGGCGATTGCGCCGTAGGGCTGCAGCACCGACAGCTGGCACGCCGGAATCACCATCCCCACCGACACCATGATCACCACCATCGGCAGCACAATCGCCAGCCATTGCTGTGGCAACGCCAGGGTGGCGAGTGCGAGCAGCAGGCTGCCCAGCACATTCAGGGCAATCGCCGCGTTGATCAGGCGATCCGGTTCGAATCGCTGCACCAGCCGACGGAACAGGTTGGCACCGAGCATGTAGCCACTGATGGTGGCGGCGAACACCAGCGCATAGGCGGTCGCCGTCAGGTGAAAACCACGCTGCAGCAGCGCCGACGACTCGCTGATGAAGGGGAAATAGGTGCTGTACACGCAGCCGATCGCCAGGGAATAGCGCAGGAAGTAGCGATCGCGCAGCAGTTGGGCATAAATCCGCAGCAGGTTGCTCGGCGGCGCGGCGGCCACCTCCGGCGGGCGGGTTTCGGGCAGGCGGCGATACACCACCAGGTACAGCACCGTGCCGATGAGGCCGAGCAGCACGAATAGCCCGCGCCAATTCACCAGCGGCAACAGCAGGCTGCCCAGCACCGGCGCCGCCATCGGCGAGACGGCCATGGCCATGGAGATCAGGCCCAGCAGCCGCGCCTGTTCATGGCGGTCGAAGTAGTCGCGCACGATCACCCGGCCAATGACCGTGGTGCAGCACCCGCCCAGGGCCTGGAACAACCGGGCAATGATCAGCACGCCGAGGCTGTCGGCCAGCGCACACGCGACGGTGGCGACCACGTACGTGAACAGGCCCGCCAGCAACACCGGGCGGCGGCCGAAGCGATCCGTCAGCGGACCGCTGACCAGCAGGGAAATCGCCGAGCCAAGGGTGTACAGGGTGAGGATCAGCTGCAACTGGCTGTCGCGGGTGTGGAAATAGTCGGCCATGGCGGGCAGGGCCGGCAGGTGCATGTCGAGGGTGATGCGGGGCAGGCCGATCAGCACGGTGAGCAGCACCAGCCAGAACCTGAAGGAGAGGGCGCGTTGGGTCATGGCACGCTTCTTTGCAATGAGTAGAGCCCGAACTCTAGCGGCTTTGTGGTTTAATCCTGTGGGCCATTTATGCCTGGAAAGAGTGGACCACTATGAGCCGAGGAAAAGCTGCTTCCGCCCTGGACCTGCCCCGTCCCGATGGCCTCGATGCGAGCAAGCAACAAGGTGCCTACGCGGCGTTGCGGGGGGCGATCCTCAATCGGCAGTTGCCGGCAGGCAGTCGCTTGCCGTCCACGCGCAGCCTGGCGGAGCGCTGGCAGGTGTCGCGTGGCACCCTGGAAGCGGCATTCGAGCGCCTGCACAGCGAAGGCTATGTGCAGCGGGTGGCCGGCTCCGGCACGCGGGTCTGCGCGGTGATCCCCGAACAATTCATGGCCGCGCCGACGGTGACGCAGGCGCCGCGTCGCGCCGTGGTGCCGGATCAGCCGGACGCCGGCGTGCAGAGCCACGTGCCTTTTGTCGCGCGGCGACCGGACGCGAGCCTGTTCGACCTGAAAACCTGGGCCCGCTGTATTTCCCGTGGGCTGCTGTCTGTGGGCCCTGGCGTGCTTGAGGCCGCGCACCCTGCGGGCCTGCCGCAGCTGCGCGCGCAGATCGCCGATTATCTGCGCAGCTACCGTGGCCTGCAGTGCGAGGCCGACGAGGTGATCGTCACCACCGGCATTCGCCATGCGCTCGACCTGATCGCCCGCACGCTGCTCAAGCCCGGTGACACCGCCTGTGTCGAGGACCCTGGCTACCCGCCGGCGCGCCGCCTGTTCAGCCTGGCAGGTGCGCATATCCACGCGGTGCCGGTGACCGCCGAAGGCCTCGACACCGACCAACTCCCCGACACGGCGCGCCTGGCCTATGTGACCCCGGCGCACCAGGCCCCGCTGGGCATGACCCTGTCGGTGTCGCGCCGCCTGGCGCTGCTGGACTGGGCCGCCCGTGCCGAGGCGTGGGTGGTCGAAGACGATTACGACAGCGAGTACAACTACAACGCCGCGCCCCTGGCCGCGCTCAAGTCCCTGGACTCCAGCGACCGGGTGATCTACTGCGGCAGCTTCAACAAGAACCTGTTCCCCGGCCTGCGCGTGGGCTTCATGGTGGTGCCCAAGGCGCTGCGTCCAGCGCTGCTGCGCACGCTGCAACTCACCGGGCATTCGGTGGGGGCGGGTGATCAGTCGGGGTTGGTGGAGTTCCTCGGCAGCGGCGCGTTCGTGCGTCACCTGCGGGCGTCGCGCCAGGCTTACCAGGCGCGGCGCGATGCGCTGTTGGAATGCCTGGGCGGGCAGTTCAGGGTCAGCGGCCAGCAGGCGGGCCTGCACTTTGTACTGTGGTTGCCGGCGGGGGTCGAAGAGCCAGACTTCTGCACCCGTGCCGCCGCTGTCGGCCTGACCTTGCAGCCCCTGGGCACGTTCTGCCGGGACGCGCGCCTGCCGCCGGCGGTGATCATCGGCTACACCGCGTTGACCCTCGCGCAGATCCGCTTCCATGGCCGCGCGTTGGCGAAATTGTTAATGGCGGCTTAACGCCCGCTTGGCTAGACTCGCGCCCCATGAGCCGCCTTCTGCGTTTGATCCTGGTCCTGCTGTTAAGCCTCACGCTTCCCCTGACCGGGATGGCGGGCGTGCCGTCGAGCACCGAGCCTTGCCCGATGAAGATGGCGGACATGCCGATGATGACCGACATGACCCCGGACTGCTGCCAGGACGGCGTGGATCATGGCAAGGCCTGCAAGCCCGGCCAGGAGTGCAAGACCGGCGGCCTGTTGCAACTGTCGGTGCCGCTGCTCAAGGCGCCTGTGACCCTGGCGTCGGCGCAGCTTTTCAGCACCACCTCGGACTTTATCCCCGACCGCACGCCGTCCGGCGTCTGGCGCCCACCCCGCTACTGATTCCTGTTGCACCTGAAGTCTCATCCCGCCTTCGGGATGGCCTTGCTGTGCGCCGCATAACCCGGCGCGCAGTGGAACAGAACAGGAATCTTCAGCATGAATTCCCTCTACATGCGCGCCCTGGCGGTGGGCGTGCTGGCGTGGCCGCTGTTGGCGTCCGCGCTGACCCTGGATGACGCCCTGCGCCTGGCGCAAACCACCGCGCCGTCGCTCGCGGCCGAGTCGGCCAAGCTGCAGGCGGCGACGCAGGCGGCGATTCCGGCCGGTGAATTGCCCGACCCGAAACTCGTCGTAGGCCTGCAAAACTTCCCCATCGGCGGGCCCGATCGCGGCACGTTGTATGGCGATGACATGACCGAGCAAATGGTCGGTATCCAGCAACAGGTGCCCAGCCGTGACAAGCGCAAGGCGCGGGTCGAACTGGCCGACGCGACCGTGGCGCGCACGGCGGCCGAAGGGCGCGTCGAGCGCCTCAATGTGCGCCAGGCCACTGCCCAGGCGTGGATTCGCGCCTATGCGGTGGAGCGCAAGGACGCCTTGTTCCAGGACTTCTACCGACAGAATCGCCTGCTGCACGACAGCGTCCGCGCCCAGTTGGCCGGCGGCCGTGGCCAGCCCTCGGATGCTGTCATCCCGCGCCAGGAGGCGGCTGAACTGGCCGAGCGCGAGGACGCGTTGACCGAACAGCGCGCCCAGGCCCGCGCCGCCCTCAAGCGCTGGATCGGTGCAGCGGCGAGCGAAGCGCCCAGCGGGCAATGGCCGAATTGGCCACTCGCCCATCCCTACAACCTGCACCAGCACCCCGAACTGCAAGCCTTTGCGCCGCGCACCCGCGAGGCCGAGGCACGGCTGCGCGAAGCCAAGGCGCAAAAGACCTCGGACTGGAGTTGGGAAGTGGATTACCAGCATCGCGGTCGCGAGTACGGCGACATGGTCAGCCTGCAATTGAGCTTCGACCTGCCGATTTTCCCCGGCCGCCGGCAAAACCCCGGGATTGCCGCCCGGCAGGCCGAGCTTGACCAACTGGATGCCGAACGCGAAGCCGCCACCCGCGAACACACCCAGGTGCTCGACGACGACCTGGCCACCTATCAGCGCCTCGACCGCGCCGTGCAGCGTAGCCAGGACAGCCTGGTGCCGTTGGCCGAGGAGAAGGTCGCCTTGAGCCTGGCCGGCTATCGCGCCGGCAAGACCGAGTTGATGGCGCTGGTCAGTGCCCGCCGCGAACTGGTCGACGCGCGTTTCAAGCAGATCGATGCCATCGAACAGCGTGCCCTGGTGGGTGCGCAGTTGTATTTTGCCTATGGGGAACCCGCCAATGATTAATCGATTGCTCGCTGTGCTGCTGCTGGCCGCAGGCGTGGGGGCGGGCTATTGGCTGGCGCAGAAACCTGCCGCCGCCCTGCCGGATAAAGCCGCGCTGTACTGGTATGACCCGATGTACCCGCAGCAGAAGTTCGACAAGCCCGGCAAGTCGCCCTTCATGGACATGCAGCTGGTGCCGCGCTATGCCGAGAGCACCGCCGACAACCATGCCGTGCAGATCGATCCGCAGGTGGCACAGAACCTCGGTGTGCGCCTGGCGACGGTGAGCCGGGGCGTGCTCACGCCGACGCTGGAGCTGTCCGCCATCCTCGCGTTCAACGAGCGGAAAGTGGCCGTGGTGCAGGCGCGCGCGGCGGGTTTTGTCGAGCGCGTTTACGCCCGTGCGCCGGGTGATGTACTCCAGGCCGGCGCGCCGTTGGCGGATCTGCTGATCCCCGAGTGGGCGGCTGCCCAGGAGGAGTTCCTGGCCGTACGCCGCAGCGGTGATGCCAGCTGGTTGGCCGCTGCGCGCCAGCGCCTGCGCCTGAGCGGCATGCCCGCCGACGTGATCACGCGCATGGAACGCAGCGGCCGGGTGCAATCGGTGTTGACCATCACCAGCCCGTTGGCCGGTGCGTTGCAGACCCTGGACGTGCGCGAAGGCATGACGGTCGCGGCCGGGCAGACCCTGGCACGCATCAACGGCGTGGACCCGGTCTGGCTGCAAGTCGCGGTGCCGCAGGCCCAGGCGGCGGGAGTGGCGGTGGGACAGACCGTGCAGAGTCGATTTGTCGGGTGGCCCGGCAAGACCTTCAACGGCAGCGTCAGCGCGATCCTGCCAGCCACCGCCGCAGACAGCCGTACCGTGCAGGTGCGCGTCGAGCTGCGCAACCCCGACGGTGCCTTGCGCCCAGGCATGACCGCGCAGGTGCGCCTGGCGCAATCTTCCACACAATCGGTGTTGCGCGTGCCGAGCGAGGCGCTGATCCGCACCGGCAAGCGCGTGTTGGTGATGCTGGCCGAGGAGGGCGGGCACTATCGACCGGTCGAGGTCGAGGTCGGCACAGAAAGCCAGGACCAGAGCGTTATCATCAGCGGATTGCAGGAAGGCCAGCAGGTGGTCGCTTCCGGCCAATTCCTGCTGGATTCCGAGGCCAGCTTGCGTGGGATAAGTGCCCCCTCGTCCGGCCCTTCTGACATGAGCCTGCAACCGGGGAGCCAGCCATGATCGCGCGGTTGATTCGCTGGTCGGTGGCCAACCGTTTCCTGGTCCTGCTCGCCACGCTGTTTGTCACCGCGTGGGGCCTGTGGGCGGTGCAGAACACGCCGGTGGATGCGCTGCCGGACCTCTCGGATGTGCAGGTGATCATCCGCACGCCGTACCCGGGCCAGGCGCCGCAGATCGTCGAAAACCAGGTCACCTATCCGATGACCACGACGATGCTTTCGGTGCCGGGTGCGAGGACCGTGCGCGGCTTTTCTTTTTTCGGCGACAGCTACGTGTATGTGTTGTTTGACGAAGGCACCGACCTGTACTGGGCGCGTTCGCGGGTGCTGGAATACCTCAGCCAATTGCAGGCACGCTTGCCGGCGTCGGCCAAGCCCGCGTTGGGCCCGGACGCCACCGGCGTGGGGTGGATCTACCAGTACGCGCTGGTGGATCGCAGCGGTCGGCACGACCTGGCACAACTGCGCGCGCTGCAGGACTGGTTCCTCAAGTTTGAACTCAAGACCCTGCCCAACGTGGCGGAAGTCGCGACCATCGGCGGCCAGGTCAAGCAATACCAGGTGCAGCTCGACCCGTTGGCCCTGGCCAATCGCGGCATCACCCAGGCACAGGTTACGGAGGCGATCGGCAAGGCCAACCAGGAAACCGGCGGTTCGGTGCTGAACATGGGCGAGTCCGAATACATGGTGCGCGCCTCCGGCTACCTGAAAAGCCTGGCGGACTTTCGCGCGATTCCGTTGCGCCTGGGCACCGACAACATACCGGTGACCCTTGGCGATGTGGCGAGCATTCAACTCGGCCCGGACCTGCGCCGCGGCGTCAGTGAACTGGACGGCGAGGGCGAAGCGGTGGGCGGCGTGGTGATCCTGCGCAGCGGCAAGAATGCTCGCGAAGCCATCGCCGCCGTCAAGACCAAGCTGGAGCAACTGAAAAGCAGCCTGCCGCCCGGCGTGGAGATCGTCACCACGTACGACCGCAGCAAATTGATCGACCGCGCCGTGGACAACCTCAGCCACAAGCTGCTGGAGGAGTTCCTGGTGGTGGCGCTGGTGTGCGGGATATTCCTCTGGCACCTGCGCTCGTCGCTGGTGGCGATCATCTCGCTGCCGGTGGGGGTATTGATCGCTTTTATCGTCATGCAGGTGCAGGGAATCAACGCCAACATCATGTCCCTGGGCGGCATTGCGATTGCCATCGGTGCGATGGTGGACGCGGCGGTGGTGATGATCGAGAACGCCCACAAGAAGATCGAGGCCTGGCACCACGCCCATCCGGGGCGGGTGCTCAAGGGCGAGGAGCATTGGCAGGTCATGACCGAGGCCGCCGTGGAGGTCGGGCCGGCGCTGTTTTTCTGCCTGCTGATCATCACGTTGTCGTTTATCCCGGTGTTCACCCTGCAAGCCCAGGAAGGTCGCCTGTTCGGCCCGCTGGCCTACACCAAGACCTACGCCATGGCGGCGGCGGCCGGGTTGTCGGTGACCTTGATCCCGGTGCTGATGGGCTACTGGATTCGCGGGCGCATTCCCGATGAACAGCGCAACCCGCTCAATCGCGGGCTGATCAAGCTCTACCAACCGGCCCTCGATGCAGTGCTGCAGCGGCCGCGACTGACCCTGCTGGTGGCTTTGCTGGTGGTGGCCAGTGCGTTGTGGCCGCTGTCGAGGCTTGGCGGCGAATTCCTGCCACCGCTGGATGAAGGCGACCTGCTCTACATGCCCTCGGCCCTGACGGGGTTGTCGACGCAAACCGCTGGCGAGCTGCTGCAACGCACCGACCGCCTGATCAAGAGTGTGCCCGAGGTCGCCCATGTGTTCGGCAAGGCCGGACGTGCCGAAACCGCCACCGACCCGGCACCCCTGGAGATGTTCGAGACCACCATCGAGTTCAAGCCCAGGGATCAATGGCGCCCCGGCATGACCCCGGACGCACTGGTCAAGGAGCTGGACCGCGTGGTGCAGGTGCCGGGGCTGACCAATATCTGGATTGCACCGATCCGCAACCGCATCGACATGCTCGCCACCGGGGTCAAAAGCCCGATTGGCGTCAAGGTCGCGGGCACCAGCCTGATGCAGATCGATGCGGTGACCCAGGCGGTGGAGAAGGTCGCGAAAACGCTGCCCGGCGTCAGTTCGGCACTGGCTGAGCGCTTGACCGGCGGGCGTTATATCGACGTGGACATCGACCGCGTGGTTGCGGCGCAATATGGGCTGAACATCGCGGATGTGCAGGCAATCGTGTCCGGTGCGGTGGGTGGCGAGACCATCGGCGAAACCGTGGAAGGCCTGGCGCGCTTCCCGATCAGCTTGCGCTATCCGAAGGCATGGCGTGACTCGCTGGAAGCGCTGCGCAATCTGCCGATCTACACGCCGTTGGGCAGCCAGATCACGCTCGGCACTGTCGCGCAGGTCAAGGTGAGCGATGGCCCGCCGATGCTCAAGAGCGAGAACGCGCGGCCTTCGGGCTGGGTCTACATCGACGTGCGTGACCGCGACCTGGCGTCGGTGGTCAAGGACCTGCGTGCGGCAATCGACCAGCAGGTGCAACTGCAGCCGGGGATGAGCCTGAGCTACTCGGGGCAGTTCGAATTCCTCGAGCGCGCCAACCAACGCCTGAAACTGGTGGTGCCGGCCACGCTGCTGATCATCTTCGTGTTGCTGTACCTGACGTTTCGGCGGATCGACGAGGCGCTCCTGATCATCGCCACCTTGCCCTTCGCGCTGACCGGCGGCGTATGGTTGCTGTATGCGCTGGGCTACAACCTCTCGGTGGCTACCGGGGTCGGGTTTATCGCGCTGGCGGGGGTGTCGGCGGAGTTTGGCGTGATCATGCTGCTGTACCTGAAAAACGCCTGGGCCGAGCGCCAGGACCATGACCTGCTGGCCGCGATCACCGACGGCGCGGTCATGCGCGTGCGCCCCAAGGCCATGACTGTGGCGGTCATCATCGCCGGGCTATTGCCGATTCTGCTCGGCGGCGGCACCGGCAGCGAAGTCATGAGCCGCATCGCCGCGCCGATGATCGGCGGCATGCTCACTGCGCCGTTGCTCTCGCTGTTTGTCATTCCTGCGGCGTACCGCCTGATGCGCCGCTCCCAGGCCAGGCGCTGAACCCAACTGTGGGAGCTGGCTTGCCTGCGATGGCGGTCTATCAGTCACCCGATTCACTGACTGACACTCCGCCAT
>NZ_JASCPP010000106.1:0-20788 GCF_029959745.1 Pseudomonas sp. PS01298
GGCTTGCTCGCGAAGGCGGTGTGTCAGTTTGCATGTGTGCTGACTGACACACTGCTTTCGCGAGCAAGCCCGCTCCCACATTTGATTTGCAGTGTTCTCTCTTCCTGAATTACCAGACAACTCTGGCATAACACTTGCTCTTGCCTTTCCGTAGATCTATGAATCCCCGAATAGTGACGGATTATTGGCATGGCGAAGAGCGACGACGCAGCAAAAGCACCCGCAGGCAAAGGAAAGCTCAAGCTTATCCTGTTGATAGTCCTGGGCCTGCTCCTGGCCATCGGCGCCTCGGTGGGTGGCACCTGGTACATCATGCACAGCAGTGCAAGCAAACCGGCACCCGCCGCCGAAACCGCCAGTAACGTCAAGCAACCGGCAATCTTCGAGCCGATGCTCCCGGCCTTTGTCGCCAACTTCAACCAGAACGGGCGTCAACGCTACCTGCAGGTGAGCATCACCTTGCTGGCGCGTAACCAGGCGGACCTGGATGCCCTCAAGGTGCATATGCCGGTGATCCGCAACAACCTGGTGATGCTGTTCTCCGGACAGAGCTTCGACACCCTGGCCACCCCGGTGGGCCAGGAAATGCTGCGCCAGAAGGTCACTGCCAGCGTGCAGGAAGTGGCTCAGAAAGAGCTCGGCAAAGTGGTGGTCGAACAGGCGCTCTTCACTAACTTCGTATTGCAGTAGGATCACGACATGGCCGTGCAAGACCTGCTGTCCCAGGATGAAATCGACGCGCTGCTGCATGGCGTGGACGATGGTCTGGTACAGACCGAAATGGCTGCCGAACCCGGCAGCGTCAAAAGTTATGACCTCACAAGCCAGGATCGCATCGTCCGTGGACGCATGCCGACCCTGGAAATGATCAACGAGCGTTTTGCCCGCTACACCCGTATCAGCATGTTCAACATGCTGCGCCGCTCGGCGGACGTGGCGGTGGGCGGCGTGCAGGTGATGAAGTTCGGTGAATACGTGCACTCGCTGTACGTGCCCACCAGCCTCAACCTGGTCAAGATCAAGCCGCTGCGCGGCACCGCGCTGTTCATCCTCGACGCCAAGCTGGTGTTCAAGCTGGTGGACAACTTCTTCGGCGGCGACGGCCGTCACGCCAAGATCGAAGGCCGTGAATTCACCCCGACCGAACTGCGGGTGGTGCGCATGGTGCTGGAGCAAGCCTTCATCGACTTGAAGGAAGCCTGGCAGGCGATCATGGAAGTCAATTTCGAGTACATCAACTCGGAAGTGAACCCGGCCATGGCCAACATCGTCGGCCCCAGTGAGGCCATCGTGGTGTCGACCTTCCACATCGAACTCGATGGCGGTGGCGGCGACCTGCACGTGACCATGCCGTACTCGATGATCGAACCGGTGCGCGAGATGCTCGATGCGGGCTTCCAGTCCGACCTCGACGACCAGGACGAACGCTGGGTCAAGGCCCTGCGCGAAGACCTGCTCGACGTCGACGTGCCCCTGAGCGCCACCGTGGCCCGTCGCCAGTTGCGTCTGCGAGATATTTTGCACATGCAGCCGGGGGACGTGATCCCGGTCGAATTGCCGGAAGAAATGATCATGCGCGCCAATGGCGTGCCGTCGTTCAAGGTCAAGCTGGGGTCCCACAAGGGCAACCTGGCTTTGCAAGTGGTTGAGCCGATCAACCGTCGCTGATCCCTAATTTATGAATGTTTGCTCCGCCGAGGACATGTAATGGCTACCGAACACGAAAACACTTCCGCCGAAGACCAGGCCCTGGCTGACGAATGGGCAGCTGCCCTGGAAGAAACCGGCGATGTTGGCCAGGACGATATCGACGCACTGCTGGCGGCCGACGCGGCCACCGCACCGGTCGGCAATCGCCTGCCGATGGAAGAATTCGGCAGCGTGCCGAAGAACAACGACCCGGTGACCCTCGATGGCCCGAACCTGGATGTGATCCTCGACATCCCGGTCTCGATCTCGATGGAAGTCGGCAGCACCGAAATCAACATCCGCAACCTGCTGCAGCTCAACCAGGGCTCGGTAATCGAGCTCGACCGCCTGGCCGGTGAGCCCCTGGACGTGCTGGTCAACGGCACGCTGATCGCCCACGGCGAAGTGGTGGTGGTCAACGAGAAGTTCGGCATCCGCCTGACCGACGTGATCAGCCCGAGCGAACGCATCAAGAAGTTGCGCTGAGATGAAGTATTCGATGGCGGGACTGTTGTCGGCGCTGCCATTGAGCGCCCTGGCGGCTGAGCCGGTCGCGCAAGCGGCGGCTGCGGCGCCAGTGGTGAGCAGCGGCATCGGCGGCCAGTTGACCCAGTTGGTATTGGGGTTGTTGCTGGTGGTCGGGCTGATCTTCGTGCTGGCCTGGCTGATGCGCCGCGTGCAGAACGTCGGGCCGGGCAACGCCCAGGTGATCGAAATGATCGGCTCGCGCGCCCTCGGCCCGCGTGATCGGCTGGTGCTGGTGCAGGTCGGTGGGGAACAGATCCTGCTGGGCCTCACCCCCGGCCGCATCACCCCGTTGCATGTGCTCAAGACGCCGGTGGACGTGGCCCAGACCCAGGCCACCACACCGGAATTCGCCCAGCGCCTGATGGAGTTGCTGGGCAAGGATCAGAAGGATAAGAAGTAATGCGCGTTTTGTTGACGCTCATGCTGTTGCTGGCCGCGCCACTGGCGTTCGGCGCCGACCCGTTGTCGATCCCGGCGATTACGCTGGGCACCAACGCGGCGGGGGCCCAGGAGTATTCGGTCAGTCTGCAGATCCTGCTGATCATGACCGCGCTGAGCTTTATCCCGGCGTTCGTGATGCTGATGACCAGCTTCACGCGGATCATCATTGTGTTCTCGATCCTGCGCCAGGCCCTGGGCCTGCAGCAGACGCCGTCGAACCAGATCCTCACCGGCATGGCCTTGTTTCTGACGCTGTTCATCATGGCGCCGGTGTTCGACAAGGTGAACCAGCAAGCCCTGCAGCCTTACCTGGCGGAAAAAATGACCGCCCAGGACGCGATCGACAAGGCCCAGGGTCCGATCAAGGACTTCATGCTGTCGCAGACCCGCTCCAGCGACCTCGAGCTGTTCATGCGCCTGTCCAAGCGCACTGACATCGCCACCCCGGACCAGGCGCCGCTGACCATTCTGGTCCCGGCGTTTGTCACGTCGGAGTTGAAGACCGCGTTCCAGATCGGCTTCATGATCTTTATCCCGTTCCTGATCATCGACCTGGTGGTGGCGAGCGTGCTGATGGCCATGGGGATGATGATGCTGTCGCCGCTGATCATCTCGTTGCCGTTCAAGATCATGCTGTTTGTGCTGGTGGACGGCTGGGCGCTGATTATCGGCACCCTGGCCGGCAGTTTCGGCGGAGTGTAGGGCCATGACCCCAGAAGTTGCCGTCGACCTGTTCCGTGAAGCGCTGTGGCTGACCACCATGATGGTCGCCGTGCTGGTGGTGCCGAGCCTGTTGGTCGGCCTGCTGGTGGCGATGTTCCAGGCCGCGACCCAGATCAACGAACAGACCTTGAGCTTCCTCCCGCGCTTGCTGGTGATGCTGATCACCCTGATCGTTGCCGGCCCCTGGCTGGTGCAGACCTTCATGGAATACATCCTGCAGTTGTACGGCAGTATTCCGCAGTTGATCGGCTGACCCGATGCAGTCTTTGCTGGCATTGACCGACACCCAGATCAGCACCTGGGTGGCCTCCTTCATCCTGCCGCTGTTTCGCGTGACGGCGGTGCTGATGAGCATGCCGGTGTTCGGCACCACCCTGGTCCCGCGCCGCGTGCGCCTGTACTTTGCGGTGGCGATTACCGTGGTGATCACGCCGGGCTTGCCGGCCATGCCGCCGGTCAATGCGCTGGACCTCAGCGCGCTGATGCTGATCGCCGAGCAGATCCTGATCGGCGCGTTGCTGGGCTTCTCCCTGCAGCTGTTCTTCCAGGCATTCGTGATTGCCGGGCAAATCATCTCGATCCAGATGGGCATGGGCTTCGCGTCCATGGTCGACCCCACCAACGGCGTGTCGGCGGCGGTGATCGGGCAGTTCCTGACCATGCTGGTGACGTTGCTGTTCCTGGCCATGAACGGCCACCTGGTGGTGTTCGAGGTGCTGACCGAAAGCTTCACCACCTTGCCGGTGGGTTCGGGCCTGGTGGTCAATCATTTCTGGGAAGTGGTCGGGCGCCTCGGTTGGGTGCTGGGCGCCTCGCTGTTGCTGGTGCTGCCGGCAATCACCGCGTTGCTGGTGGTCAACATCGCGTTCGGCGTGATGACCCGCGCGGCGCCGCAACTGAACATCTTCTCGATCGGCTTCCCGTTGACCCTGGTGTTGGGCATGGGGATTTTCTGGGTCGGCCTGGCTGACATTCTCAATCAGTATCAACCGCTGGCGACCGACGCCCTGCAGTTCTTACGTGATCTGGCACGGGCGCGCTGAGCCATGGCCGAGAGCGAGAGTGGTCAGGACAAAACAGAAGACCCCACGGAGAAACGCAAAAAGGACTCCAGGGAAAAGGGCGAGATTGCGCGCTCCAAAGAGCTGAATACCGTTGCGACCATGATGGCCGGCGCGGGCGGCCTGCTGATTTACGGCGGCGGGCTGGCGTTGGACTTGCTGGAGTTGATGAAGCACAACTTCACCTTGCCGCGCGAGGTGCTGCTCAATCCCGATTCGATGGGTCAATACCTGCTGCACTCGGGCAAAATCGCGATCCTGGCGGTGCAGCCGATTCTGATCACTTTGCTACTGGCCGCCTTGATCGGCCCGGTCGCCCTCGGCGGCTGGTTGTTCGCCGCCGGCAGCATGGCGCCCAAGTTCAGCCGGATGAACCCGGCGGCCGGGCTCAAGCGCATGTTTTCCGCCAAGGCGCTGGTGGAGCTGCTCAAGGCGTTGGCCAAGTTCATCCTGATTCTGTTCGTGGCCTTGACGGTGTTGTCGTCGGATATCGACGATTTGCTGCGCATCGCCCACGAACCGCTGGAGTCGGCGATCATCCACAGTGTGCAGGTGGTCGGCTGGAGTGCGCTGTGGATGGCGGCCGGGTTGATCATCATCGCGGCGGTGGATGCGCCGATCCAGCTGTGGGAAAGCCACAAGAAACTGCTGATGACCAAGCAGGAAGTGCGCGACGAACACAAGGACCAAGAGGGTCGCCCCGAGGTCAAGCAGCGCATTCGCCAGCTGCAGCGGGAAATGTCGCAGCGCAAGATGATGGCCTCGGTGCCCGACGCCGACGTGGTCATCACCAACCCGACGCACTACGCCGTGGCCCTCAAATACGACCCGGAGAAGGGCGGCGCGCCGATGCTGCTGGCCAAGGGCAGCGACTTCACCGCGCTTAAAATCCGCGAAATCGCCGTGGCCAACGACATCCTGCTGCTGGAATCGCCGGAGCTGGCGCGATCGATCTTCTACTCCACCGACCTCGACCAGGAAATCCCCGCCGGGCTGTACCTGGCCGTGGCCCAGGTGTTGGCGTATGTCTATCAGATTCGCCAGTACCGCGCGGGCAAGGGCAAGCGGCCCGATCCGCTCAAGGACCTGCCCATTCCGCCGGAGCTGCGCCGCGATTCCTGACTGCTCGGCTGATGCGCTCTTTGTGGTGAGCGGGCTTGTTGTGGGTAGCGGGCTTTTTGTGGTGATAAGGCTTGTTGTGGGTAGCGGGCTTCTTGTGGTGAGCGGGCTTGCCCCGCGTTGGAGTGCGAAGCGCTCCCAATCCAGCCACCTCGGTCCAACAGTCAGACCGAGTCGCCAGGGTTCAGGGCTGCGTCGCAGCCCAACGCGGGGCAAGCCCGCTCACCACAATGAATGCGTTCGCTACAACAAGCCTGCCCGCTTCGACCGCTACCACTCGTCGGCAACCCTCGTCTACCTGTCAACTTTGACAGTAGCCAGCGCCGTCCTCTCGCGCTTCCATGGCTCCCTACTGTGCACAGGTCATCCAGCAATGCAGAGGGCGTAGTGATGGAAGCGGTGATGGGAACGATCAAATCCTACAGCCGAAAAACCGGAAAAGGCCTGATTGCGCTGGATGGCGATGACGAGCCGGTGCACGTGGATCGCACCAGCTCAGCCGGCATCTGGCTCAAGAAAGGCTTGCGCGTGCAGTTCGTGAGGATCCATTGCCCTCAAGGGGTGTATGCGTTCCATATCAAACTTATCTAGCGGCATGCATGCCTGGCTGCTGGCGGTGTGTCCACCGACCAATAATGTGGGAGCTGGCTTGCCTGGGATGACTGAGCTCAGCCTTGCCCCCTAGGTGACCGACACGCCGCCACCACAGGCAAGCTCCTGCATTTGAAACGTGTTCCCTCGACGATCGTCGCCCTGAAACCAAAGTTGGAAGGCTTCTTGCAATACCGCCTCCAGGACGCCTCCCGGCGTCAAAAGTTTGCTTCAAGGAAACGAGGAATACCGGTGGTGGATCGCTCTCAAATGCTCGGCACGGCCCGTACGACCCTGACTGACCTCTCGCGGGGCAATCTGGGTGTGCCGTTGTTGTTGCTGGTGATGCTGGCAATGATGATGTTGCCGATGCCGCCGTTCCTGCTGGACGTGTTCTTCACCTTCAACATTGCCCTGTCCGTGGTGGTGCTGCTGGTCTGCGTATACGCCCTGCGACCGCTGGATTTTGCGGTATTCCCGACCATCCTGCTGGTGGCGACCCTGTTGCGCCTGGCGCTCAACGTGGCGTCGACGCGCGTGGTGATGCTCCACGGCCAGGACGGCCACGCCGCCGCCGGTAAGGTGATCCAGGCCTTCGGTGAGGTGGTGATCGGCGGCAACTACGTGGTGGGTATCGTGGTCTTCGCGATCCTCATGATCATCAACTTCGTGGTAGTGACCAAGGGCGCCGGGCGGATTTCCGAGGTGAGCGCGCGCTTTACCCTCGACGCCATGCCCGGCAAACAGATGGCCATCGACGCCGACCTCAACGCCGGCCTCATTGACCAGAACCAAGCCAAGTCGCGCCGTCTGGAAGTGGCCCAGGAAGCCGAGTTCTACGGCTCCATGGACGGTGCCAGCAAATTCGTGCGCGGTGACGCCATCGCCGGCCTGCTGATTCTGTTCATCAACCTGATCGGCGGCATGGCCGTCGGGATCTTCCAGCACGGCATGACCTTCGGCGATGCCGGCAAGGTTTATGCCTTGCTGACCATTGGTGACGGTTTAGTGGCGCAATTGCCATCACTGTTGTTATCCACAGCTGCCGCGATCATGGTGACCCGTGCTTCGGGCTCCGAAGACATGGGCAAGCAGATCAGTCGCCAGATGTTCGCCTCGCCCAAGGCCCTGGCCGTGGCGGCGGGCATCATGGCGATCATGGGCATCGTGCCGGGCATGCCCCACGTGTCGTTCCTGAGCATGGCGGCCATGGCGGCCGGCGGTGCCTACCTGTTCTGGAAGAAGCAGAACGCGGTCAAGGTCCAGGCCCAGCAGGAAATCGCGCGCCAGCAGGAACTGCTGCCGTCGCCGGCCCGGGCCCAGGAAACCAAGGAGTTGGGCTGGGACGACGTGACTCCGATCGACATGATCGGCCTGGAAGTCGGCTACCGCCTGATCCCGCTGGTCGACCGCAACCAGGGTGGCCAATTGCTCGCGCGGATCAAGGGGGTGCGCAAGAAACTCTCGCAGGACCTGGGCTTCCTGATGCCCACCGTGCATATCCGCGACAACCTCGACCTGGCCCCCAGCGCCTACCGCCTGACCCTGATGGGGGTGATCCTGGCCGAAGCCGAGATCTACCCGGATCGCGAACTGGCGATCAACCCGGGGCAGGTATTCGGCAGTCTCAACGGCATTACCGCCAAAGATCCGGCTTTTGGCCTGGACGCGGTGTGGATCGAAATCAGCCAGCGCAGCCAGGCGCAGTCCCTGGGCTACACCGTGGTGGACGCCAGTACCGTGGTCGCCACCCACCTCAACCAGATTCTGTACAAGCACTCCCATGAGCTGATCGGCCACGAAGAAGTCCAGCAATTGATGGGTTTGCTCGGCAAAGCCTCGCCAAAACTCGCCGAGGAACTGGTGCCGGGCGTGCTGTCGCTGTCGCAACTGCTCAAGGTGCTGCAGGCGCTGCTGGCCGAGCAGGTGCCGGTACGCGATATCCGCAGCATTGCCGAGGCTATCGCCAACAATGCCGCCAAGAGTCAAGATACTGCCGCCCTGGTGGCTGCGGTGCGCGTCGGATTGTCGCGCGCAATCGTCCAAAGCATTGTAGGGCTTGACTCTGAGCTGCCTGTGATCACCTTGGAACCAAGGTTGGAACAAATATTGCTCAATAGTATTCAGAAGGCAGGACAAGGCCAGGAAGAGGGCGTTCTGCTGGAGCCAAGCATGGCTGAGAAGCTGCAGCGTTCGTTGATCGACGCCGCGCAGCGCCAGGAAATGCAGGGCCAACCGGTGATCCTGCTGGTGGCCGGCCCCGTCCGGGCGATGTTGTCGCGGTTTGGGCGCCTGGCAGTACCGAATTTGCACGTTTTGGCTTATCAGGAAATTCCTGACAACAAGCAAGTGACTATCGTCGCGACAGTAGGGCCCAACGGCTGAGGGTAGTGGGTTATGCAAGTTAAGCGTTTTTTCGCCGCCGATATGCGTCAGGCCATGAAACTGGTTCGTGATGAGCTGGGCGCCGACGCCGCGATTATCGGTAACCGTCGTATTGCCGGCGGTGTCGAGCTGACGGCTGCCCTGGATTACACTCCCCAGGCCCTGGCCCCGCGCGTCCCGAACATGGAACTCGAAGACGAGCTGCGCAAGACGGCCTCGCGCATTGTCTCGGCCCAGGCCGAACTGAGCATGCGTGGCGACAGCGACGCCACCACCAACCGCCAGTTGTTCGCCGGCCTGCCGCTGACCGCTGCCGAGCCGCTGGTCGAGCCGACCTTCGTTGAACCCCCGCGTCCTGCAGCGCCGGCCCCGGCCGCCGCAGTCGACCAGCGCGTGTTCGACTCGATGCGCTTTGAACTCAATGGCCTGCGCGAGCTGCTGGAAGTGCAACTCGGCTCCCTCGCCTGGAACCAGCTGCAGGGCAGCAAGCCGCAACAGGCCAACCTGTGGCGTCGCCTGCAACGCATCGGCCTGTCCGGCCCGTTGTCGCGCGACCTGCTGGCCCTGACCACTGAAATCGAAGAGCCTCGCCAGGCCTGGCGCATGTTGCTGGCCCACTTGGCGCGGATGATCGTCACCCCGGAAATCGAGCCGCTGGAAGAGGGCGGTGTGATCGCCATGGTCGGCCCTGCCGGCATGGGCAAGACCACCACCCTGGCCAAGCTGGCCGCCCGTTACGTGCTCAAGTACGGCGCGCAGAATATCGCGCTGGTGAGCATGGACAGCTACCGTATCGGTGCCCAGGAGCAGCTCAAGACCTTGGGTCGGATCCTCAATGTGTCGGTGACCCATGTCGACCCGGGCCAATCCCTGGCCAACGCCCTCGACCCGCTGCTGCGCAAGCGCGTGGTGTTGATCGATACCGCCGGCCTGCAAGCCAGCGACCCGGCGTTGCGCATGCAGCTGGAAAGCCTGGCCGGGCGCGGCATCAAGTCGAAAAATTACCTGGTGCTTGCAACCACCAGCCAGAAACAGGTTCTTACCGCTGCGTACCATAGCTACAAACGCTGCGGCCTGGCCGGCTGCATCCTCACCAAGCTCGACGAAACCGCGAGCCTGGGCGAGGTGTTGAGCCTGGCCATCAGTCATGAGTTGCCGGTCGCCTACCTGACCGACGGCCCGCGGATTCCGGATGATCTGCATCTGCCGCGCCGTCATCAGTTGGTCAGCCGTGCAGTCAGCGTGCAAATGCAAGAAGAGCCTAGCGAGGAAGCGATGGCCGATATGTTCGCCGACCTCTATCACAGCCCGGCAAAGCGGGTGGGTTGAGGGCAGGATGAACACCGTGAAATGTATCTACATCGATGGTCTGCAAGCGATTCACGCGGCCAAGCCATGTAGCCTGCGTCTAAGCAAGACAAGGTAAAGAAATAAAATGGGCAGCATGCATCCCGTACAGGTGATCGCGGTGACCGGCGGCAAAGGTGGCGTCGGGAAAACTAACGTGTCAGTGAATTTGTCCCTGGCCCTGGCAGAGCTTGGCCGTCGCGTCATGCTGCTGGATGCTGACCTGGGGCTGGCGAACGTCGACGTTCTGCTGGGGCTGACGCCCAAACACACGCTTGCCGATGTGATCGAAGGGCGCTGCGAGCTGCGCGACGTGCTGCTGCAGGGCCCTGGCGGTATCCGCATCGTGCCGGCCGCCTCCGGCACCCAGAGCATGGTGCACCTGAGCCCGGCGCAGCATGCCGGCCTGATCCAGGCGTTCAGCGATATCGGCGACAACCTCGACGTGCTGGTGATCGACACCGCCGCCGGGATCGGCGAGTCCGTGGTCAGCTTCGTGCGCGCTGCGCAGGAAGTCCTGTTGGTGGTCTGCGATGAACCCACCTCGATCACCGACGCCTATGCCCTGATCAAATTGCTTAACCGTGACTACGGCATGAACCGCTTCCGCGTGCTGGCCAACATGGCCCAGAGTCCACAGGAAGGGCGCAATCTGTTCGCCAAGTTGACCAAGGTCACGGATCGCTTCCTCGATGTCGCCTTACAATACGTCGGCGCAGTTCCCTACGACGAGTGTGTACGCAAGGCTGTGCAAAAGCAGCGTGCAGTCTACGAAGCGTTCCCTCGTTCCAAATGCGCCTTGGCGTTCAAGGCTATTGCCCAGAAGGTCGATACCTGGCCGTTGCCCGCCAACCCTCGGGGGCATCTGGAGTTTTTCGTCGAGCGATTGGTGCATCAGACGAGCGCAGGACCGGTGCTATGACATCCAGCGGCTACAACCTTTACAAGAAATCGGCACGTGACAGCCAGGGTGAATTGATCGAGCGTTATGCGCCGCTGGTCAAGCGCATCGCTTATCACTTGCTGGCACGCCTGCCCGCCAGCGTCCAGGTCGAAGACCTGATCCAGGCGGGCATGATCGGCCTGCTCGAAGTGTCGACCAAATACGACGCGAGCAAGGGCGCGAGTTTCGAGACGTATGCGGGTATCCGCATCCGCGGCGCGATGCTCGATGAAGTGCGTAAAGGTGACTGGGCGCCGCGTTCGGTGCATCGCAATACGCGCATGGTCAGTGACGCAATTCGCGCAATTGAAGCAAAAACCGGTCGCGACGCTAAAGATCACGAAGTTGCGGCCGAACTCCAATTGAGTCTCGACGATTACTACGGGATTTTGAACGATACCTTGGGCAGCCGCCTGTTCAGTTTCGACGACCTGTTGCAGGACGGCGAACACGAAGGGCTGCACGAGGACGGCGCGAGTGCTCATCTGGAGCCGTCGCGCGACCTGGAGGATGAACGCTTCCAGGGTGCGTTGGCGGACGCGATTGCCAATTTGCCGGAGCGTGAGCGGCTGGTGTTGGCGCTGTACTACGACGAAGAGCTGAACCTCAAGGAAATCGGTGAGGTCCTGGGAGTCAGCGAATCGCGGGTCAGCCAGTTGCACAGCCAGTGCGCAGCCCGCTTGCGGGGGCGTTTGGGAGAGTGGCGAGCGCGCTGACAGGCAGTGTTGGGGAGCACTGCAAACCACACCGCGAGGGTGATTGACCCTCGCGGGATCGGCCCGTGGTGCCCCCGGCAGTCCTTTTTGTGTAATGCCTGTTGATTGAAATGGCGCGTCCAGGTGCTGGGCGCGTTTAAGACTGCTTGGAGGTCGAATTGGACAAGAACATGAAAATCCTCATCGTTGATGACTTCTCAACGATGCGGCGGATCATAAAAAACCTGTTGCGTGACCTTGGGTTCACTAACACGGTCGAGGCGGATGACGGCATTACGGCGATTCCGATCCTCAACAGCGGGAGCATCGACTTTCTGGTAACGGACTGGAACATGCCGGGCATGACCGGTATCGACTTGCTGCGCCATGTGCGCGCCGACGAAAAACTGCGCAGCCTTCCCGTGCTGATGGTGACCGCCGAAGCCAAGCGTGAACAGATCATCGAAGCCGCCCAAGCCGGGGTCAACGGTTACGTGGTCAAGCCATTCACTGCATTGGCCTTGAAAGAGAAGATCGAAAAAATCTTCGAACGCATCCACGGCTAATGCCATCGCGGGGGAGCTATGGAGCATAAAGAAACGTCACAGGGAGACTTTGAGTCGACCCTGAAAAAGCATGCTCACCAGTTGGTCGACAGCCTTGAAAAAGGCCAGTTCGGCGACGCGGTGCAGTTAATCCATGAGCTCAACCAGACCCGTGACCGCGGCCTGTATCAGGAAGTGGGCAAGCTCACACGCGAGCTGCACAGTGCGATTGTCAATTTCCAGATTGACCCGCACATGCCCCAGGCCGAAGAAATTTCGCAAATCACCGACGCGACCGAACGCCTGTCCTATGTGGTCAGGCTGACTGAAGCGGCGGCCAACCGCACCATGGACCTGGTGGAAAACGCCACGCCCCTGGTCAATGGCATGGCCACCGAAGCCCAGGCCCTGAGCCACGATTGGGGCCGCTTCATGCGCCGCGAGGTGGGGGCTGAGGAATTTCGGGAACTGGCGCGTCGGGTCGACGGATTCTTGTCACGCAGCGAGCAGGAAAACCGCACGGTTTCCAGCAACCTCAATGACATTCTGCTGGCCCAGGATTACCAGGACCTCACCGGCCAGGTGATCAAGCGTGTGACCCAGTTGGTCACCGAAGTGGAAAGCAACCTGCTCAAACTGGTGCTCATGGCCGGCCAGGTAGACCGTTTTGCCGGCATCGAACATGACCGTGAAGCGATCCTCTCGGAAAAAGATCCACAAAAACATCTCGCCAAGGGTGAAGGTCCGCAGATTCATGCCGATAAACGTGAAGACGTTGTGTCAGGTCAGGATGACGTAGATGACCTGTTATCCAGTTTAGGCTTCTAAGGAGCACCCACATGAGCTTCGGCGCCGATGAAGAAATCCTTCAGGATTTCCTTGTAGAGGCCGGCGAAATTTTAGAGCAACTGTCCGAGCAACTGGTCGAGCTGGAAAGCCGTCCGGATGATGCGAACCTGCTCAATGCAATTTTTCGCGGTTTTCACACTGTAAAAGGGGGCGCCGGCTTCCTCCAGCTCCATGAGCTGGTGGAGTGCTGCCACATCGCCGAGAACGTGTTCGACATCCTGCGCAAGGGTGAGCGTCACGTTGACTCGGAATTGATGGACGTGATTCTCGAAGCACTGGATGCGGTCAATGGCATGTTCAGCGAAGTCCGCGAACGTGCCCCGATCACTGCGGCCACCCCGGAACTGCTCGCCGCCCTGGCGCGCCTGGCAGAGCCGGCCGACACCTCGGCAGCGCCCGTGGCGCAGGCTGAGCCTGCGCCTGTGGCAGAGCCTGAAGCGGATGTGACGGACAGCGAGTTCGAGCAGTTGCTCAACTCCCTCAACGCGGTGAAAGCCGAGGCTGAAGCGCCTGCTGCAGCCGCGCCACAAGCGCCGACCAGCGAAGACATTACCGACGCAGAATTTGAATCCCTGCTCGACCAGTTGCACGGCAAAGGCCAGTTTGCGGCCGACGCCGTGGCCCCTGCCGCCGCTGTGGATGCGCCTGCCGCGTCGACCAGCACCGACATCACCGATGACGAATTCGAAGCACTGCTCGACCAACTGCATGGCAAAGGCACCTTCGCGGCCGACGCCTTGCCGGAAGTCGCCGCGACTGCCACTGCGCCGTCCGCTGCGGCAGAACCTGCGGGCGACGGTCTGATCAGCGACCACGAGTTCGAATCCCTGCTCGACGAATTGCACGGCAAGGGCAAGTTCAGCGAAGTGGCTCCGGCAGCTGCCGCGACCGCCACTCCGGTGGCGGCCAAACCGGCGCCGGCCAAGGCCGCTGCACCTGCTGCTGCCAAACCGGCCCCGGCACCTGCCGCCGCCCCGGCTGCTGCCCGCGCGCCGGCGGCTGCCGTGGCCGAGAAGCCGGCCAGTGAAGCCGAAACCACCGTGCGCGTCGATACCGCGCGCCTGGACGACATCATGAACATGGTCGGCGAACTGGTGCTGGTGCGTAACCGCCTGGTGCGCCTGGGCCTGAGCAGTGGCGATGAAGCCATGCAAAAGGCCGTGTCGAACCTCGACGTGGTCACCGCCGACCTGCAGACCGCCGTGATGAAGACGCGGATGCAGCCGATCAAGAAAGTCTTCGGGCGCTTCCCGCGCCTGGTTCGCGACCTGGCACGCCAGCTCAAGAAAGAGATCAACCTGGAACTGGTGGGCGAAGAGACCGACCTCGACAAGAACCTGGTCGAGGCCCTGGCCGATCCGCTGGTCCACTTGGTGCGCAACGCCGTCGACCACGGCGTCGAAACCCCGGAAGAGCGCGAAGCTTCGGGCAAGTCGCGCAACGGCAAAGTGATCCTGGCGGCCGAGCAGGAGGGTGACCACATCCTGCTGTCGATCACCGATGACGGCAAGGGCATGGACCCGACCATCCTGCGCAATATCGCGGTCAAGCGCGGCGTGATGGACAAGGACGCCGCCGACCGCCTGACCGACACCGAGTGCTACAACCTGATCTTCGCCCCGGGCTTCTCGACCAAGACCGAGATTTCCGACGTGTCCGGCCGTGGCGTCGGCATGGACGTGGTGAAGACCAAGATCAGCCAGCTCAACGGCTCGATCAACATCTACTCGACCAAGGGCCAGGGCTCGAAGATCGTCATCAAGGTGCCGTTGACCCTGGCGATCATGCCGACCCTGATGGTGATGCTGGGCAACCAGGCCTTCGCCTTCCCGCTGGTCAACGTCAACGAAATTTTCCACCTCGACCTGTCGCGCACCAACGTGGTGGACGGCCAGGAAGTGGTGATCGTGCGCGACAAGGCGTTGCCACTGTTCTACCTCAAGCGCTGGCTGGTGGCATCGGCCAAGCATGAAGAGCAGCGCGAAGGCCATGTAGTGATTCTCTCCGTGGGCACCCAGCGTATCGGCTTCGTGGTCGATCAACTGGTGGGCCAGGAAGAAGTGGTCATCAAGCCTTTGGGCAAAATGCTGCAGGGAACCCCGGGCATGTCGGGTGCGACCATCACCGGTGACGGTCGGATCGCGCTGATTCTGGATGTTCCGAGCATGCTCAAGCGTTACGCCGCTCGGCGTATTTGATTCTGGTGGGGCAGGGCGGTTTGCCCGCCCCGTCTAACGGAGTGTTTATGGTAGTCAAGGTCCTGGTGGTGGACGATTCGGGTTTCTTCCGCCGCCGCGTCTCGGAAATTCTTTCCGCCGATCCAACGATTCAAGTGATCGGCACGGCCACCAACGGCAAAGAGGCGATCGATCAGGCTATCGCGTTGAAGCCCGACGTGATCACTATGGACTACGAGATGCCGATGATGGATGGCATCACGGCTGTCCGTCACATCATGCAGCGCTGCCCGACCCCGGTGTTGATGTTCTCCTCGCTCACCCACGAAGGCGCCCGGGTCACCCTGGATGCGCTGGATGCCGGCGCGGTGGACTTCCTGCCGAAGAATTTCGAAGACATCTCGCGCAACCCCGAGAAGGTCAAGCAACTGCTGTGCGAGAAAGTCCACAGCATTTCCCGCAGTAACCGTCGCAGCCTGTTCAGCACGCCTGCACCTGCACCTGCACCTGCACCTGCACCGGTTGCGGCGCCGGCCCCGGCCCCTGCGTTTGGTCGACCTGCGCCTGCGCCCGCCCCGGTGGCTCGGCCTGCCGTGGCACCGACCCGTGCTCCGGCGCCCAGCGCCCATTCGCCCGCGCCCAAGCGCAAGGCCTACAAGCTGGTCGCCATCGGTACTTCCACCGGCGGCCCGGTGGCCTTGCAGCGCGTGTTGACGCAATTGCCGGCCAACTTCCCGGCGCCGATCGTGTTGATCCAGCACATGCCGGCGGCCTTCACCAAGGCCTTTGCCGAACGCCTGGACAAGCTCTGCCGCATCAGCGTCAAGGAAGCCGAGGATGGCGACATCCTGCGTCCAGGCCTGGCGCTGCTGGCGCCGGGTGGCAAGCAGATGATGGTCGACGGGCGTGGTGCGATCAAAATCCTGCCGGGCGACGAGCGCCTCAACTACAAGCCGTGCGTGGACATCACCTTCGGTTCGGCGGCCAAGTCCTACGGCGACAAAGTTCTGGCGGTGGTGCTTACCGGCATGGGCGCTGATGGCCGTGAAGGCGCACGCCTGCTCAAGCAGGGCGGCAGCGCGATCTGGGCCCAGGACGAAGCCAGCTGCGTGATCTATGGCATGCCCATGGCGATCGTCAAGGCTGACCTGGCCGACGCCGTCTACAGCCTGGACGAGATCGGCAAGCATCTGGTGGAGGCCTGCCTCTGATGGATGTATTGAGCCTGATCGGCATCATCATGGCGTTTGTCGCGATCATCGGCGGCAACTACCTCGAAGGCGGCCACCTCGGCGCCCTGGCCAACGGCCCGGCGGCCTTGATCGTGATCGGCGGCACGGTCGGCGCGGCCCTGTTGCAGTCGCCCTTGAGTTCGTTCAAGCGCGCCATGCAGATCCTGGTGTGGATTATTTTCCCGCCACGCGTCGACCTGCCCGGCGGCATCGACCGCGTGGTCAACTGGAGCCTCACCGCCCGCAAGGAAGGCCTGCTCGGGCTGGAAGGCGTGGCTGATGCGGAGCCCGACAGCTACGCGCGCAAAGGCCTGCAACTGCTGGTGGACGGCGCCGAGCCAGAAGCGATCCGCAGCATCCTGGAAGTGGATTTCTACACCCAGGAAAGCCGCGACATCAACGCCGCCAAAGTCTTTGAAAGCATGGGCGGCTACGCGCCGACCATCGGCATCATCGGTGCGGTGATGGGCCTGATCCACGTGATGGGCAACCTGGCCGATCCGTCGCAATTGGGCAGCGGCATTGCCGTGGCGTTCGTGGCCACCATCTACGGTGTCGCGAGTGCCAACCTGGTGCTGCTGCCGGTGGCCAGCAAGCTCAAGTCCATCGCCATGCGCCAGTCGCGTTACCGCGAGATGTTGCTCGAAGGCATCCTGTCGATTGCCGAGGGTGAGAACCCGCGGTCGATCGAATTGAAGCTCCAGGGCTTCATGGATTGATGAACATGGCTATCGACTTGTGGCGAGCGGCCACATGATTTACGTACAGAGAGGTGTCAGCCTGTGAGCCGTCGCCGTCGCGAGCCTGAAGAGCACGTCAACCATGAACGCTGGCTGGTGTCCTACGCGGACTTCATCACCTTGCTGTTCGCGTTTTTCGTGGTGATGTACTCCATCTCGTCGATCAACGAAGGCAAGTACAAAGTCATTTCCCAGGCGCTGATCGGGGTGTTCAACGACGCCGACCGCGCCCTCAAGCCGATCCCCATTGGCGAGGAACGGCCCAAGACCGTGACCCCGGCCAAGCCGTTGGTCAATGACAGCGATGAAACCGCCGCCGGCGTGGGCGGCACCAGCGACCCGCTGAAAAGCATCGCCGACGACATCAGCGCCGCGTTCGGCGACCTGATCAGCTCCAACCAGATGACCGTGCGCGGCAATGAGTTGTGGGTGGAGATCGAACTCAACTCCAGTCTGCTGTTCGCCAGCGCCGATGCAATGCCCAGCGACCAGGCGTTCACCATCATCGACAAGGTGGCGGCGATCCTCAGGCCGTTCGAAAACCCGATCCACGTGGAAGGCTTTACCGACAATTTCCCGATCAGCACCGCGCAGTACCCGACCAACTGGGAGCTGTCGTCCGCGCGGGCCGCGAGCATCGTGCGCATGCTCGCGATGCAGGGCGTGAACCCCGGGCGCCTGGCCTCGGTGGGTTATGGCGAGTTCCAGCCGGTGGCCAACAACGCTACGGTGGAAGGCCGCGCGCGCAACCGCCGGGTGGTTCTGGTGGTCTCGCGCAACCTGGATGTGCGCCGCAGCCTGACCGGTACCGGCACCGCCAATGCAACACCGGACGCGGCCTTGAAGCGGGCTGGCACACAAACTGCACCGGCCCCTGCAAAGCCGCCGGTGCGTCAGAGTGCCGTCAATTCTCCGTCGCCGGCTCAATAACCTTATGCAATGTCTCGGTCGCGCCTGTGCCTGCCGGGAGGAACCATCCGAATGAGAGTCTGGGCAGTTGCCAATCAAAAAGGTGGAGTCGGCAAGACCACCACCTCCATCGCCTTAGCCGGTTTGCTGGCCGAGGCGGGCAAGCGTGTGGTCGTGGTGGACCTGGACCCGCATGGCTCCATGACCAGCTATTTCGGCTACGACCCGGATGCGCTGGAGCACAGTTGCTACGACCTGTTCCTGCACAAGGGCAGCGTGCCGGCCGACCTGCCCGGGCAACTGCTGTTGCCCACCAGCAACGAGAGTATTTCCCTGTTGCCGTCGAGCACCGCACTGGCCACCCTCGAGCGCCAGTCGCCGGGGCAGAGTGGCCTGGGCCTGGTGATCGCCAAGACCCTGGCGCAACTGTGGCAGGACTTCGACTACGCGATCATCGACAGCCCGCCGTTGCTCGGCGTGCTGATGGTCAACGCCTTGGCGGCCAGCCAGCAACTGGTGATCCCGGTGCAGACCGAGCACCTCGCGGTCAAAGGCCTGGAGCGCATGGTCAGTACCCTGGCGATGATTAACCGCTCGCGCAAGCAGGCGCTGCCGTTTAGCATCGTGCCGACCCTGTTCGACCGTCGCACCCAGGCGTCGCTGGGCACCTTGCGCGTGCTGCGCGATGCCTACCCGGACACCATCTGGAATGGCTACATCCCGGTGGACACGCGCCTGCGTGACGCCAGCCGCGCCGGCCTGACCCCGTCGCAGTTCGACGGTAAAAGCCGTGGCGTGCTGGCTTACCGCGCGTTGCTCAAGCACCTGCTGTCCCAGCAGCTTGTCGCGCAGGTGGCGTGATGAACCGTCCCATCGAACTCAAGACCCGGCCGCAACTGGCACTGGAATCCTACCTGGATGCCCTGCTGCAGGATGCGACCGAGGAAGAGCAGCCAATACTGGTATTGGAACCGGCCCTGGCGCCGGAAAGCTCCCTGGATGAATTCCAGTTGGCGGTGCTGGAAGAGCAGGCCCGCGATGCGCAGGTCGTGACCGCGCCAGTGGTGGTGCCGATCGCCCCGGCAGTTGTCGTGCCCGTGGTGGTCGAGCCGGTGGTCGTTGCCCCGGTCGTGGTCGAGCCGGTGGTGGAAGTGCACCTGCCGCCCAGCATCACGCCGCCGCCGGTGGCCGGCGATGATCGCCCGGCCTGGGCCGCCGAGCCGTTCGAATGCCTGTTGTTCGACGTCGCCGGGTTGACCCTGGCGGTGCCGCTGGTGTGCCTGGGCTCGATCTATTCCCTGGAAGGCCAGGAACTGACGCCGCTGTTCGGGCAGCCGGAGTGGTTCCTCGGCATCCTGCCCAGCCAGGCCGGCAACCTCAAGGTGCTGGACACCGCGCGCTGGGTGATGCCCGACCGCTACCGCGATGATTTTCGCCAGGGCCTGCAATACGTGATCTCGGTGCAGGGCTACGAGTGGGGGCTGGCGGTGCATCAGGTCAGCCGCTCGTTGCGCCTGGACCCGAATGAAATCAAATGGCGCAGCCACCGGGGCCAACGGCCTTGGCTGGCGGGCACCGTGATCGAACACATGTGCGCGTTGCTCGACGTCGCCGAGCTGGCCGAGTTGATCGCCAGCGGCGCGGTCAAGACGCTGCCGGTGAATAAACGCAGTTGATTGAACAATAAGGGCCGCGCGGTTGCGCGGTCAGCGAAGCACACACGCCGTGTGAAGCGGCATTTGAAGGGGTCAGGGGTATGAATAAGTCAGCGTCCGCACAAGGTTTGGATGATCCGATCCTGCAATGGGTTACCTTCAAACTGGACAACGAGTCCTATGGCATTAACGTGATGCGCGTGCAGGAAGTGCTGCGCTACACCGAGATCGCCCCGGTCCCGGGTGCGCCAAGCTACGTGCTGGGTATCATCAACCTGCGCGGCAACGTGGTGACGGTGATCGACACCCGCCAGCGTTTCGGCCTGGTACCGACCGAAGTCAACGACAACACCCGTATCGTCATCATCGAAGCCGACAAGCAAGTGGTCGGGATCATGGTCGACAGCGTCGCCGAAGTGGTTTATCTGCGCCAATCGGAAGTGGAAACCGCACCGAACGTGGGTAATGAAGAATCCGCCAAGTTCATCCAGGGCGTGTGCAACAAGAACGGCGAGCTGCTGATTCTGGTTGAGCTGGACAAGATGATGAGCGAAGAAGAATGGTCGGAACTGGAGAGCATCTGATTGTTCCTTGAGGCCGCAGTGATCATCCTGGCCCTGTTGTGGGCCGGGACCTTGGCATTCCTGCTGCGCTATGTGCGCCAGCAGCGTGAGTCGGTGGTGCAGCAGGCCGAGCGGGATGCCGTGCGTGACCGGCGCATACTGGAGCTGGTCAAGCGTGTCGACCATTTCCAGCAGAGTGCAGTGAAGGTGGGGGACGAGGTGCATGAACTGCGCGCGATCCTCGGGCCGTTGCCGGACAAGCTTGCGCAGCTGGAGCAGCGTGATCCTTCGAGCCTGTCGTTTGCCCAGGCTGCCAAGCTGGTGGGGATGGGGGCTACGGTGGATGAGTTGACGCAGTCGTGTGGGTTGACCCAGGCTGAGGCGCAGTTGATGAGTAAGTTGCACAAGGGCTGACCTCTTGGGGGTATCCGGATTTGGGGTCGTGGTTGGAATTGGTTCCGCCCTTACGGCGGGTCACTTTTGAACAGCGCAAAAGTAACCAAAACGCTCTTGCCCCAACACTCGGCACCTCGCCTAGGCTCGGTGTGCCCTCACTCCGGCTTGAATCCGTGGGCCGCCGCAATGGGCCATCCTTG